>NZ_JAKKSJ010000101.1:0-755 GCF_025653365.1 Shewanella sp. SW32
GATCAGAATGCCACGGTGAATACGTTCCCGGGCCTTGTACACACCGCCCGTCACACCATGGGAGTGGGCTGCAAAAGAAGTGGGTAGCTTAACCTTCGGGGGGGCGCTCACCACTTTGTGGTTCATGACTGGGGTGAAGTCGTAACAAGGTAGCCCTAGGGGAACCTGGGGCTGGATCACCTCCTTACCTATACGACTAACTTAATGTTTGTTGAGTGTTCACACAGATTGCTTGTTTAGCTTCTCTCACGAGAAGTCAGAGCGAAACATCCCTCTTGCAGGTAGATGTTGTTCTTTAACAATTTGGAAAGCTGATAGTATTTAATTGCATGAGTCTGTCATGTAATTAATTACAAAACGTTTAATGCGCAAGCATTGAACATGAGTTCTCAAACACTTTATTAAGTGTCTTGAATATTCAAAAGTAAATTATTCTTTATTGAATAGTTTACGTCTAAGGCGCGTCCACTTCTTTGGTCAGAAGTGAGACAAGTAAAACCAAGCTGGTCGCAATGCGRCTCAGRTGAGTGAAACTCATTTGGGTTGTATGGTTAAGCGACTAAGCGTATACGGTGGATGCCTTGGCAGTCAGAGGCGATGAAGGACGTAGTAACTTGCGAAAAGCGTTGGCGAGCTAGTAACAAGCATTTGAGCTAACGATGTCCGAATGGGGGAACCCAGCAGCATAAGCTGTTATCGCAACATGAATACATAGTGTTGCGAGGCGAACGAGGGGAACTGAAACATCTAAGTAC
>NZ_JAKKSJ010000102.1:0-696 GCF_025653365.1 Shewanella sp. SW32
GGTCGTTGGACTGATTGAGCAGCATCGCTGGGCACGCGACCGCGAAGCCTATGGCCAGAAAAAACAACGTGCCAAACGTGATTATGAACAGAAAGAAAGTTACAAATGGCAACGGGCTTCAGCAGCGATGGCGACTCGCTTGGGACCACAGATGCAGAAGGTGATTTCGGTTTGTGACCGTGAAGCCGATATCATCGAATACCTGCGCTTTAAAACCGACACACAACAACGGTTTATTGTGCGCTCGATGCAAAGCCGCTGTATTGAAGAAGACCAGCACAAACTCTATGCGTTTAGTGAGACGCTGCAAAGTGCCGGTGAGCGGATGGTACAGGTGCAACAAAAAGGCGGTCGCAAAGCCAGAGTTGCGCACTGYGATATCCGCTTTGCCCCCATTACCGTGAAGGTTCCGGCGAATAAAACGGGCCAGTCAGTGCCGCTGTTTTATGTGGGTTGTCAGGAGAAAGACAGCGCAGATGGCCTCTGTTGGCACCTGCTGACGACTGAGGTAGTCACAACAGCAGAGCAAGCGCAACAAATTCTTGATTACTACGAGCGCCGCTGGCTGATTGAAGACTTCCATAAATCCTGGAAAACGGGCGGTACGCAGGTGGAAGACTTACGGCTGCAAAGCAAAGATAATCTGGAGCGGATGATTGTGATTCTGGCATTTATCGCCACACGTATCCAGCAACT
>NZ_JAKKSJ010000103.1:0-694 GCF_025653365.1 Shewanella sp. SW32
GGTGTCTTCCAGCGCCAGTAGGCAGTCAAATGGTTCGCAGGCTTGCACTGTGGCAGCAAAACCTGCCTCAGCAATCGCTGCCGGACTGATATGCTCGTTACGGACAAAGCGATAAGCGGCTTCAATGTCTGCACTGGATGAAAGAGATTGCACGATAGATTGTCCTGTATGAGCTGCAAGTTGAGCCGCCAACTGTACAAGCCGTTTGGTCCTTCGTACATCCCCTAATTKTGCGCGCTGAAAAATGCTYTGTGCCCAGAGTGATGGTTCACTTAAAAACATGGYATGTGGTATCTGAAACAAAAGGTCAGGATCAGATCAGGGTAATTGAAAATGGTTCAAAAAAATCCCTCGGGGCAAACCGAGGGATTTGTGTAGAAGAGACAGATTTTTTAATGGGGTTTTATATTTTCCCCTTTAAAAATGTAATCGCTTTTTGGGCTCTGCGTGATAAGGGCCATTCCGCACGGTGGATAAGCCAAATGGTGTCTACAACTTGGCTGCCACATTCCACAACATAAATATCTTCTTGTCGTTCAAAGGCTTTTCGGGCGTATTGCGGTATAACCGTAAATCCTAGCCCTTTTGCGACAGGTTCGAGAATGAGGCTGATTTGGTTGGTAAATCCCTTGCAGGGGATCTCTTGAATGCCGGGGTGAGTTGGATATTTACGGCTAAGCAGCCGAGTCGCCAT
>NZ_JAKKSJ010000104.1:0-672 GCF_025653365.1 Shewanella sp. SW32
GATCAGAATGCCACGGTGAATACGTTCCCGGGCCTTGTACACACCGCCCGTCACACCATGGGAGTGGGCTGCAAAAGAAGTGGGTAGCTTAACCTTCGGGGGGGCGCTCACCACTTTGTGGTTCATGACTGGGGTGAAGTCGTAACAAGGTAGCCCTAGGGGAACCTGGGGCTGGATCACCTCCTTACCTATACGACTAACTTAATGTTTGTTGAGTGTTCACACAGATTGCTTGTTTAGCTTCTCTCAGGAGAAGTCAGAGCGAAACATCCCTCTTGCAGGTAGATGTTGTTCTTTAACAATTTGGAAAGCTGATAGTATTTAATTGCATGAGTCTGTCATGTAATTAATTACAAAACGTTTAATGCGCAAGCATTGAACATGAGTTCTCAAACACTTTATTAAGTGTCTTGAATATTCAAYAGTAAATTATTCTTTATTGAATAGTTTACGTCTAAGGCGCGTCCACTTCTTTGGTCAGAAGTGAGACAAGTAAAACCAAGCTGGTCGCAATGCGGCGCAGATGAGTGAAACTCATTTGGGTTGTATGGTTAAGCGACTAAGCGTATACGGTGGATGCCTTGGCAGTCAGAGGCGATGAAGGACGTAGTAACTTGCGAAAAGCGTTGGCGAGCTAGTAACAAGCATTTGAGCTAACGATGTCCGAATGGG
>NZ_JAKKSJ010000105.1:0-665 GCF_025653365.1 Shewanella sp. SW32
ACTCAAGCAAGTCAAAGCAAAAATCAGCGCTTTACTCGGTTTATCTGTGCCTAAACCGCCGAAAAATGGTTGGGTGCGCAGTATCCGTGAGGCCTTGGGGATGTCGGGCGCGCAATTAGGTGAACGTCTTAATCTCTCTCGTAATCAAGTCTCCATATTGGAGCGTAAAGAAGCCGATGAAACCATCACACTCAAACAACTTAAACAACTGGCGAGCGGGCTCGATGCCGAACTAGTTTATGCGATTGTTCCGCGTCAGTCGATTGATGACATGATAGAAGCGCGCGCTATGGAGTTGGCCAAGCAGCGTTTGGCCATGAGCCACCAATCGATGTTTTTAGAAGCACAGCAGTTAACCTCAGAGCAACAACAGCAAGCGCTGGTTCAATTAGCCAATGAAATTAAAACGGGCAGCACCCGAGATTTGTGGAAAGTCAGTTTGCAGGAGAAATACCAATGAGTCTGTTTGTTGAACCAGAGGGCGCAACCCAACTAAATGCCGATGATGTTGCCGGGCTGAAATTTGATCACATCACGACTCGCGAAGAGCTTAATGAGCTTGAAAATGCCAACATACTACAAGGGTTGAGTTGGTTAGCCACGACGCCTAAAACCAGCATGGATGACATTCTTTCTATGGCGTTTGTGGAAGAGTTGCATCAACG
>NZ_JAKKSJ010000106.1:0-649 GCF_025653365.1 Shewanella sp. SW32
GGAATCGCTAGTAATCGTGGATCAGAATGCCACGGTGAATACGTTCCCGGGCCTTGTACACACCGCCCGTCACACCATGGGAGTGGGCTGCAAAAGAAGTGGGTAGCTTAACCTTCGGGGGGGCGCTCACCACTTTGTGGTTCATGACTGGGGTGAAGTCGTAACAAGGTAGCCCTAGGGGAACCTGGGGCTGGATCACCTCCTTACCTATACGACTAACTTAATGTTTGTTGAGTGTTCACACAGATTTGCTTGATAGAAGAAAGAGTAAAAGATGGACCTAGTTAAATAGGTTTATCAAAGATGGGTCTGTAGCTCAGCTGGTTAGAGCGCACCCCTGATAAGGGTGAGGTCGGTGGTTCAAGTCCACTCTGACCCACCAATCCTTCCTTCTCAGCGYTGGAAAGTGACTCGTTTAGTGAACTAAACGTCGCCACTGTCCGCCTTGATAAGAAATGATTGGCAAACCAATCCTTTTAGAGGTTTGGAACATCTTACTTACTCGCACTGCATGTAAATGGGGCTATAGCTCAGCTGGGAGAGCGCCTGCCTTGCACGCAGGAGGTCTGCGGTTCGATCCCGCATAGCTCCACCATTTACACCTTATTCTGACTTTATTGCAAAGTAATAAGGCATATGCACTATGGAT
>NZ_JAKKSJ010000107.1:0-646 GCF_025653365.1 Shewanella sp. SW32
AAACCGTTGTTGTGTGTCGGTTTTAAAGCGCAGGTATTCGATGATATCGGCTTCACGGTCACAAACCGAAATCACCTTCTGCATCTGTGGTCCCAAGCGAGTCGCCATCGCTGCTGAAGCCCGTTGCCATTTGTAACTTTCTTTCTGTTCATAATCACGTTTGGCACGTTGTTTTTTCTGGCCATAGGCTTCGCGGTCGCGTGCCCAGCGATGCTGCTCAATCAGTCCAACGACYTGCTGCGCCTTGGGGGCAAACAATAAAACCGTGTGCGCTTCCAGYCCRCTGGAATGTTTGTGGGACGTGGTATGTCCAAGTTCTTCCACGACACTTGGGTGGGTGAACTCCAACGACGTGGTGTCTTCCAGCGCCAGTAGGCAGTCAAATGGTTCGCAGGCTTGCACTGTGGCAGCAAAACCTGCCTCAGCAATCGCTGCCGGACTGATATGCTCGTTACGGACAAAGCGATAAGCGGCTTCAATGTCTGCACTGGATGAAAGRGATTGCACGATAGATTGTCCTGTATGAGCTGCAAGTTGAGCCGCCAACTGTACAAGCCGTTTGGTCCTTCGTACATCCCCTAATTKTGCGCGCTGAAAAATGCTYTGTGCCCAGAGTGATGGTTCACTTAAAAACATGGTATGTGGT
>NZ_JAKKSJ010000108.1:0-642 GCF_025653365.1 Shewanella sp. SW32
CTTAGATGTTTCAGTTCCCCTCGTTCGCCTCGCAACACTATGTATTCATGTTGCGATAACAGCTTATGCTGCTGGGTTCCCCCATTCGGACATCGTTAGCTCAAATGCTTGTTACTAGCTCGCCAACGCTTTTCGCAAGTTACTACGTCCTTCATCGCCTCTGACTGCCAAGGCATCCACCGTATACGCTTAGTCGCTTAACCATACAACCCAAATGAGTTTCACTCATCTGAGYCGCATTGCGACCAGCTTGGTTTTACTTGTCTCACTTCTGACCAAAGAAGTGGACGCGCCTTAGACGTAAACTATCCAATAAAGAATAATTTACTTTTGAATATTCAAGACACTTAATAAAGTGTTTGAGAACTCATGTTCAATGCTTGCGCATTAAACGTTTTGTAATTAATYACATGACAGACTCATGCAATTAAATACTATCAGCTTTCCAAATTGTTAAAGAGCGGGCTTAAAAAAGCCAAAGATAATTTTTAAGTTTATCTTTGGCATCTCTATCCATAGTGCATATGCCTTATTACTTTGCAATAAAGTCAGAATAAGGTGTAAATGGTGGAGCTATGCGGGATCGAACCGCAGACCTCCTGCGTGCAAGGCAGGCGCTCTCCCAGCTGAGCTATAGCCCCA
>NZ_JAKKSJ010000109.1:0-618 GCF_025653365.1 Shewanella sp. SW32
TTCATCAAGTAACTTGAGTTCTGCTGGTTTGTACTCAACGCGATCTTCTTTGGAAATATAATGTACTGCTGACTTCGAATCGAAAATACGAATGGACTTTAACTCTGGGCTATCCTCTCCATCCTTTTCCCATATATAAGGGATCGGCTCTCCACCTGCTGAGCTAAAACACAGTGTGGCTTGAGGATTTTCAGTCGATGGCTTGAAAATATTCGTCAGGATATTAGGGACATCGCCACGAGTTAGACACGCGCTTTTTAGGATTTTTGCATAACTAGATTTACCCGCACCATTGTCCCCATAGACGACTGTTAAACCATTAGGGGCGAAGTTTAGGGTTTGGCCTGGTACAAGAGATGAAACGTTCCGAACCCAGGGTGAGATTACGAGTGGTCATTTAATAACCACACTCATGCCGGCTTCAAGCACCGCATCCAAATAAGCCTCATTCATCAATGCCTGACGCTGCTTTCTTCTGATACTCATTTTTCGCTTCTCAGCGCGTAACATATTCAAACCAAAGTGTCGCATCGTGGCAAGATTAGTCGCTGCATTACCACGGTATATCTGGCACGCATCCTCACCTAAACTCACATCCAGCACCCAGTGCAACTGGTT
>NZ_JAKKSJ010000110.1:0-614 GCF_025653365.1 Shewanella sp. SW32
AGTCGGAATCGCTAGTAATCGTGGATCAGAATGCCACGGTGAATACGTTCCCGGGCCTTGTACACACCGCCCGTCACACCATGGGAGTGGGCTGCAAAAGAAGTGGGTAGCTTAACCTTCGGGGGGGCGCTCACCACTTTGTGGTTCATGACTGGGGTGAAGTCGTAACAAGGTAGCCCTAGGGGAACCTGGGGCTGGATCACCTCCTTACCTATACGACTAACTTAATGTTTGTTGAGTGTTCACACAAATTTGCTTGATAGAAGAAAGAGTAAAAGATGGGTCTGTAGCTCAGATAGTTAGCACCCCAATCCCCTCGTTAAGAGTAGGGGAGGTCGGTGGTTCTGGATGAATATGGGTTTATCAAAAGATGGGTCTGTAGCTCAGCTGGTTAGAGCGCACCCCTGATAAGGGTGAGGTCGGTGGTTCAAGTCCACTCTGACCCACCAATCCTTCCTTCTCAGCGTTGGAAAGTGACTCGTTTAGTGAACTAAACGTCGCCACTGTCCGCCTTGATAAGAAATGATTGGCAAACCAATCCTTTTAGAGGTTTGGAACATCTTACTTACTCGCACTGCATGTAAATGGGGCTATAGCTCAGCTGGGAGAGCGCC
>NZ_JAKKSJ010000012.1:0-131130 GCF_025653365.1 Shewanella sp. SW32
TAATGGCTAAGTCGCTAAACACTTGAGGGCGACCTTTCTTTGGCTGCTTGACCTTGGCTTTCCACTTAGCAATTGCATCCTCATCAATCCAGAAGGTAAGTGAACCGCGGTTGATTAAGGCTTGGTTGTATTGCTTCCAGTTGGTTGTTTTATAGCGAGGTTTTGACACGGTTGATGGGTAAGTTGATAGGCGATGCCGATCAGATCAGCGGCTACGGCTTTAGTTCAACCGATTTAGGAAACAAAGCCCGTTTATAATACAAAAGTATCTTGATTATCAAAATCTTATGGATTTGTTGCGGTTAGAATGGAGCGATATATATTCGACAGTTTTTAACTGCATTCAACACAGGGAAAATAGTTTAATAGGTCGCTTCATTTTAGATTCTGACAATATATTACCCGGTGACGTAATAAAAGAAGAAATGCTTAAACTCCATGACAATATATTGGAAGATGTTAAATCTTTTAAAGGGACTGACTTGGAAAAAATAAAATGGGGCGTGATTGCAGATTGGCTAATTAGATGCCCTTTGGATTTCTAAATGGATATTAATCAAATACTTAACCAGCCATTCACTTTCACTCGTAGAAGTCAGTTGATACCTAGTGATCTGCGGCCAGTTTGGAAGGCAGCTTTGGTTCTAATAATCTTTGGCTTGCTTGGGAAAAGTAAAAAATGCAGCCTTAAAAAGCTTCATATTGCAAATTGGATTACTAAAAGTGATGACCATGTTGAAGATTTTCTGTATTGGGCAAATGATACTAGAGGTGTAAGGCCTGATATTAGAATGGAACCTGCATTAGATAGAGCAGTTGAATTGATGGTTGGTGACAAGTTGCTTACTAAGTTAAAAGGTAAACTAGAAATTACCGAGCTAGGATTGGATGCTTTTGAAAAACTAAGGAATTCATCAGTATTCGAAATTGAAAAAAATAGATTGTTGGTTGTCAGGAAATTTATGACAGAAACTAATGTTGAGCTAGTTTTTAAGGTAGTGTAGTAATGACGTTATCTATATCAAGGTTGAAAATAATAGCAAAAACTATAGATGGTGATTATGGTGTCGATATTCCATTTGAAAAAGGGCTCTTTATTCTAAGGCTCGATAATTCGCACGGGAAATCTACTTGTATTAACGCTATAGCATACGCCTTAGGTATGGAAAAAGCTCTTGGTTTGGGAAGCTCAAAGTTACCATTTCCACCTTCGCTGACGAAAGCTCTAGAAGGAAAAGATGGAACTGAGTATTCAATAATTAAATCATCTGTAATGCTAGAGATTGGCAACAAGGCAGGTAATATTTGTACTTTGTCTCGTCAAATTGTTGGCTCAGATGAGGAGGGTATAATATATCAATATGATTCAAGGATCGATAATTTAAATTTAAAAAATCATAGAAAATTGTTTTTGCACAGGGAAGGTGATACAACTCGTCCTTTAGGTTTTTTTAAATGGCTTGATTCTTTTGTTGGATGGAATTTACCGCTTGTGCCTAATTTTGATGGCAAAGAGGTGCCATTATATCCATCTATATTTTTTCCTACTTGGTTTGTGGAACAGAAAAAGGGATGGTCATCGATACAATCAACAACGCCCACATTTATGAAAATAAAAGAAGCAAAAAAGCGAGCTTTGGAGTTTATTTTAAATTTGGATGTTAATGATACTGTTAAGAAAAGAGCTAAACTTAAAGTAGATATTGATTCAGAATTACAAACATGGAAAGCCGTACATAAGAAGTCAGAGATATTAGCTGCTAGAGTTTTCGGCCAAATCCGAGGGGTTGCAGATACGCCTGAGGCTAAGTTTGACCAATATAAAATTGATATATCTATCAAAAAAGATGAAAGATGGTTGTCAATTCAAGATATAGCAGAAGACACTGAGAAGCAATTGTTAGAATTTCAAATTAAAAGAAAAATTGAATCTGAAAACTCTCAGTTTGATAATGATATACAGTATAAAATAGATAGTTTTGAATCAGAAATTAGAAATCTCGATTCAAGATATGTGTCGCTAGACAGCGAAATATCATTTATTAATCAGCAGGTCTATTCAACGAATATTAGAGTTGATAATTTGCTAAGTGATCAACGAAAATATGAAGATCTTAAAAAGATCGGTGAGCTAAAAATATTTGCGAATACTAAACTGAACCATGAAAACTGTCCGACTTGCGGACAGGACTATACTGATAATCTAATTGATATGGATTCTGGATCTTCAGTGATGAGCGTTGATGAGAGTTTGGATTTTATTAAGCAACAAGTTCAAGCGTTTAAGAGTGTGGCCGAAAACTATAAATTTCAGAAGAAGAAGAAAACAGTCGAATTAGGAAATATAAAATTAGCTTTGGTAGATGCTAGAAAATCTTTAAGAAAAATTAGAGAATCTATTCATCATCCAGAAATGATCTTGAAGGAAGAAGAGCTTCGCCAAAAAATAAAGCTTGAAAATTCCGTTGAATCATATAGTGAAACCATAAGATCTCTTGTAGATATCAGGCTGGAATTTGACTCAATATTTAGGAAATACTCCAGTTTAACTAAGCAAAGACGAAACCTACCAGAAAGTATATTGTCTCCTTTAGACATGAAGAAGATTTCTATACTTGAACTTCACTTAAGGAAACTATTGGTAGATTATGGTTTCTCAAGTTTTAGTCCAGATAAATTAGAAATATCTAGGGAAACATACCTTCCCACGAGAGAGGGGTTTGATATAGGTTTTGACACATCAGCTAGTGATGGAATTCGTCTTATTTGGAGTTATTTACTGAGCTTATTTAAATTATCAAATGATATTGAAACTAATCATCCTAAATTGGTTGTTTTTGATGAACCTCGACAGCAAGAAGCTAATAAATTTAGTTTTACTACGCTTCTTAAATCAGCATCGGAAATTTGTATAGGAGGGGGACAAGTGATTCTTGCTACATCTGAAGAATCATCGGTGATCAAGGAATCACTACAAGGTGTTGCTTATACTATGTTCTCATCTGAAAAGTCGGAAGGAAAAATTATAAGAAAGCTTCATGGTTAAATAGAGGGGGAGGTTGTATTTAATAGGTCGTGCTCCCTTTTTCGTCAATTCTATTGGCTTAATAAATATGATCCAAATTGAACTTCTGCTATTAGCTCAACATATAAGATCAACGGCTTGTTACATTTATACTATCGCCAGCACTGCTTTTAGCGCTGCAATTTCCGATTCTGTTAATGGCCGCATTTGACCTTCTTGTAACTCACCAGATGCTAATTCGCGTAAATTCAGTGTCATTATGGCGACGCGCTCAAGATCGATAACGTGATATCCGAGCGCCTTGGACATCCTACGAATTTGTCGATTTAATCCCTGAGTCAGCACGATTTCAAAGCTGTCCGAACTGAGGCGGCGGACTTGGCAGGGCAGGGTTTGCAGGTCTTTATAACGCACTCCACTGGCCATTTGTTCAATAAAATCATCTGCGAATGGCCTATCGAGGCGCACATGGTAGGTTTTGCTGTGGGCAAAACAGGGGTGCATCAGTTTATGGGTCAGCTCACCATCGTTAGTTAACAGCAACAGGCCGCGGGAATCTTTATCGAGTCTGCCGACGGGGTAGAGTCTTGGCGCTTTGGGAAGCAGGTGTATGAGGCTCGTTTCATCCTGCTCAAGCAGACGGCAATCCGTGCCCACAGCTTTGTTAAATACCCAATAGGCGAGCGTTTCGGTTTGAGTGATAGGTTTGCCATCAAACTCAATACGGTCGAGGCAGTTTAATGACTCGTCTAAACAGATGGGATCTGTGTGGCGGGCGATACCGCCATTGAGTGTGATGCGCCCAGCCTCAATCAAACGGCAGGCTTCACGGCGTGAGCCTATGCCACACTGGGCGAGGTATTTTGCTAAGCGCATGGATTACCCTAAAGTATTTGGCGTTCTTGGGCGCGATGATACAGTATTTTTGATAGGCGCCGCATTGCAAAGGCTAGGCTTAAACACCAAATAATACTCAAGTTAGTTTGGAGCCACATATTGGCTGAAACAGTACAAAAGTGTGTTTGGGGCACACAGGGAGGGAAATCCAATATTGTCCAATCTAATTGCAGGGTTAAACTCACTGCACTACAAAAGCTGATCAGGCTCAAATAGAACAGTGGCTTTGGGCAAATAAACCGAGGCACTATCCCCGCTATAATCACAAGGCTGTGTAAGATGAGGGTGCTTAATAGATAACTCGTTGAAACTATTCTGTGTATGCTCAAAAAATTAATGGGGAATATTCCCATCAAAATCACAGAGACTCCTACCCAAGCACCTGTAAGTGCTATGCATTGGCTAAACGTATCTAGTTTTAGTATGTAGAGCCCGGTCATTGAAATGAGTATGCAGAGCCCTGCAGCCAATAAGCTTAAATTAAACACATAAGCGAGGGGGGAGTTGATATAGTTACCTAAAAAATCAGCTCGTATTTGTAAGACTTGAACTCCAATGTTTTGATATTCAGCATAAATAGCAATTAAAACTCCAGAAGCACTAATAAAGGCTGCGCCTACAATCAACCATGTAATAAGACGATGTAGATCGTAATAACTTGGTTCTTGGTGATAAAGAGGATTCATGGAGACTAAAAATATGCTGATGGGATATGACCACATTGAATGCGGTAACTTGCCTGAATTGTTTAATGAAGGCAAGCGAGTTGATGCTTTTTCGTCAAAAGAGGGCTTTAAAATGACAAGGAACGCCTAGTGCGTCCCTTGTCATAAACGTTAGATTTTACTCATGCGACTCAAATATCATTTAGTGTCGTTTGCGGAAAATTACAATCGCAACAGCCACTACGGCTAAAATCATACAGTACCAAGCGTGTGATACCGCTGCTAATGGCGTGATGCTAAAGGTCGAAGCAATCAAGAGTGCCTGTGCACCATACGGGATTAAACCTTGGATAATACAGGCGAAAATATCGAGTATGCTGGCGGCACGTTTCGGACTCACGCCATGTTTCTCTGCTAAGTCTTTTGCAATATCACCCGTCACCACGATAGAAACCGTGTTGTTAGCCACACAAGAGTTAGTCACTGCGACTATACCTGCCATGCCTAGCTCAGCAGCGCGGCATGAAGCTTCACCTTGCGCCTTGGAGAAACGAGTGATCAGCTTTTCAATCTGTTTACTCACAAAGGCGAGACCACCTTGCTGCTGCATGAGTGCGGCTAAACCACCCACTAGCATAGACAGAATGAAAATCTCCTGCATATTGCTAAAGCCAGCATAAATATCTTTACCGAATTGGATCACACCGTAATCCATAGTAAACAGGCCGGTTGCGCCCGCTAATAAGATACCTAAGGTCAAGACCACAAATACGTTCAGACCTGCCACGGCTAAGATCAAAATGGTCAGATAAGGAATGACCTTAATAAGATCGATATTCTGCGTTGCTAATTCTGCTTGGCCTTGTCCGGCAAATACAAAGGCGATTAAAGTTAGCAGTGATGCGGGGATAGCGAAAATTAAATTTTCACGAAATTTATCTTTCATATCACAGCCTTGGGTGCGCGTAGCTGCAATTGTGGTATCGGAAATAATCGACAAGTTGTCACCAAATAGGGCGCCAGACATCACGGCTCCCGCCATCAGTGCATAGTCGATTTGCGCTTGGTCGGCTACGCCTAGGGCGATGGGAGCGACAGCCGCTATTGTCCCCATAGAGGTTCCCATGGCCGTTGCGATAAAAGCGGCAATCACGAAGAAACCAGGTAGTAACAGGTTAGATGGGATTAACGATAAACCAAGAGCAACAGTAGCATCGACGCCGCCAGTGGCTTTAGCGACTGCAGCGAAGGCGCCTGCAAGTAAGTAAATTAAACACATTGCAATAATATTGCTGTGACCAATACCGCCAATAAAGGTATCAATCGATTGATTTAATTTCTGTTTTGATAAAATCAACGCCAGAATGATTGCAGGTAAAATAGCGATAACGCTGGGTAATTGATAGAAGGCAAAGTCGACACCTTGGCTTTGGAAATACACACCCGCGCCAATGAAAAGACCAAGGAAAACAAATAATGGCAACAGGGCAATAAAAGATGCCGGGCTGTGCTGTGTTGCTGTTGGATTGCTCAAATGTTATCTCTCTTTCGCTTAGGGTTTTTCCGCAGGATCCTTGGCAGTCAAACTCGCTTAAATTCAGTGTTGCCTCGGCATCGTATCCTAGCAACTTGAGGCAAAGCATATTTGATCCCTGACAACCTGTCAATTTAGACGTCTAGATGTTTTTACTTCCGTTGTGATCGCTAGGTTATTAATAGGTTGTATAAGATGAAGCTTAGTCTGTATTTTAATTATTAATCAATGCTTTAATCGTTTGTTTTCAGGTTGAGTTAGAGGGTTTATATCTGATTTAGCGTGTATTTCAACTGAACGGAGTTGCATGAAATTTAATCGGATAACTGGTGTGATGGAGTAAGCCGGCTATTTATCGCTCCATTTAGTGTGAGTTGTTGGTGGGTAAGCCAGCATAAATAACGTAAATGATGAGTGGCATTGATCAATAGGGCTCATTTAGGGACGTATTGACTTAGTTCGCTTGTGCAGCGTTGTGATAGCAATGATAAGTCAAATAACTTTAATAAAACCTTAATAAGCAATCTATTGTTTTTAAATGTAAAACAGTTTCAAGCATCTAAAATCCCCATAAAAACTAATGGCAACAATTTGTATTGAAGTAGAGACTTTAATAGAATCCGCACAAATTATGTTAATTACTCTTAGTGCTTTGTTTAAATTTAACTGGATGAAGCGTTTATTGCTGATCCCTCAGATCTTCCTACTACAGTGGGTATTATCATGATACGTCGCGCTAAGCCATTACTCGGAACGCTGGTGGAAATCGCTGCCGAGTCACTGCCAAATCAAAGCGGTGAGGTACTACTTAAAGATAAAGCATTGGAAGCGGCTATTAGCGCGGCTTTTTCGCGTGTGACCCATATTGGGCGGTTGCTGAGCTTCCATCAACAGGACAGCGAGTTAAATCAGTTAAATCGGCAGCCGGGAATTTGGGTAACGTTAAGCCAAGATAGTTTACGAGTGCTCAAGTTGGCTAAGGGGCTGGGTAAGGCGAGCAACAACTTATTCAATTGTACCGTTGGCGGCGAAATGATGTCTCGCGGCGCTTTGCCTGCTTACCTTGGTATGCCATTATTATTGCAAGGTGACTGGCAAGATATTGAAATAAAAGGTAATCAAGCGCGATTAGCTAGACCGCTAATGTTAACCTTAGATGGTATTGCTAAAGGTTATGCGGTTGATATGGCAGTGAGTGAGCTGCGTCGCGCTGGCGTGAGCGGAGGTTGGGTCAATGCGGGTGGCGATTTAAAAGTTTTTGGCAG
This sequence comes from Shewanella sp. SW32, assembly GCF_025653365.1. NCBI lineage: Bacteria > Pseudomonadati > Pseudomonadota > Gammaproteobacteria > Alteromonadales > Shewanellaceae > Shewanella > Shewanella sp. SW32. Next base: position 7,387 of record NZ_JAKKSJ010000012.1, read on the forward strand.
TGCATCTTTAAATGTAGTGTGCCGCGGTCCATTAGGAGCGAGCCAAAAGCTCTGCGTTAGCAATATGGCGCTCGCCAGCTCACGGGTCTCACAAACCTTAAGTCATGATTATCCTGCACTATTACTGCCAACTGGCAATGTTGCCGATACGAACGTCGATGCTGAAAGCGAGCGTATTGTTAGTGTGAGAGCTTCTTTTGCTTGGCGCGCCGATGCGTTAACGAAAGTCGCAGGCTATCTTAATCCCGACTTGGCCGCTGAAAAAATTGCTCACTTGGGTGGTCAATTAGTCAGTTTTGATTGATGTATCTTTTGGTTGTTTTACAGCTTTTGCAGATGATTGAATTAGAAATTCAATCATTACTGTGAGTTAACATTAAGCAGTTAGTACTGTTATTCGCACTTTAACGGGTGAATCGATACAACTTGGGTTCAGTATCGTTACCGTTATTTGCAACTTGCATACGGTTGTGGGCTTTTATTGTCTTCAAGCTTTTCTTGGTATTATTTCCATTAAAAAGAGTGCCTACATTGGGCACTCTTTTCGTTTCAATAGCTTATCGCTCACCATGTGTCGTTAGTCATTTATCTTAAGCGACTTTAAATCGCGCAACTTCTTTTTGTAGGTTGCTGCAAATGGCTTTAGTGTTGACGACTATTTGCTGCGTTTCTTGGATCACTAAGTTGCAGTATCTTGTTTTATCGGATAATTCGGTCAAGTTACGATTAATTTCTTCGGTCACATGGGTTTGCTCTTCGGTCGCAGTCGCCGTTTGAGTGGACATCTCACTGACCTTAGAGGTGGAGTTTAGAATTTCATCTAGTGCATCTTGGGTTTGGCTGGCGAGGGTGACAGTTGATGTGGTCAGGCTAGCTCCCGATTCAATGCTTTTAACCGCATCATTTACTCCGCGTTGCAACTCTTCAATCATGCGCTGAATATCTTGGGTTGAGGTTTCGGTACGACTCGCCAGTGTACGTACTTCATCGGCAACTACGGCAAAGCCGCGGCCCTGTTCGCCAGCGCGCGCCGCTTCAATGGCCGCGTTAAGGGCAAGGAGGTTAGTTTGCTCAGCGATTGAGCGAATCACATCAAGCACTGAGGCAATATTGGCAGAATTGACTGAAAGTTTTTCAATAACAGTCACGGCATTTTTAACCGACTCAGACAGTTGTTGAATATGATTAACGGACTGGGCGAGGATATTCTTACCCTCTACTGTTTGGTCATTCACCTTAGTGATTTCGGTGGCTGTATGAAGAGCGTTACTGGCGACTTCTCTTACGGCTGCACTCATTTCATTTACTGCTGTGACAATGGTATCGACAAACTGCTCTTGTTCATGGCTGATGTTGATTGTGGTGGCTGACTTAGTTGCAAGACTTTCAACGGTTTGGCTCACATCCTTAGTTTGACCAATAATCGAGATGACCATTTGCTGTAGCTGCTCTACAAATAAGTTAAATGCATGGGCGAGCTCGCCGATTTCATCCTGACGTGTGATAGGGATCCTTTGGGTTAAGTTACCGTCACCATCGACAATGTCATTGATCCTGCTAGTGATATCTTCAATTGCATTGACTATGATTTTAGGTCCGAAGTAGGCAATCAACAGCGCCACAATGGCGACTAAGCTCGCTATCGTTAAGGATATTTGGGTTTGGGTGGTTGCCTGTTCCGTTGCTTGTAAATCTAGCTCTTTTACTCTGTTATCGGCGGCTTCGCCCGCGGCATTGTAGATATCTCTTAATGCCTTAAATTCTTGCTTGGATTTGGTTTCGTGGAGTTGTTTCGCGCGTTCAAAATCATTACTTTTAACGGCATTAATGACCTCTGATGAGGCTTGATACCAGAGCGAAAACTGCGCCTCAAAGCCACTGGTTGATTGCAGTACTTGCAGGTGATCTGTAAGGATTTTTTTAAATTCGCCCATTCTGTCACGGGCTTGATCGACATTCTCTTGCCAGTTATCAATCTCACTCTTGCGATTATCGGCAGATAATTCTTCCCTGAGTAACACTTCTTCACTTAGCTGCGCTTGATAAAGGTCGCGATCTGCATTGAGAATTGCCGAAATTGCGGGATTAAATAACTGACTAAATTCCTGCATCTGTTTCACTGTAGCACGGCTTTGCATAGCGTCGGTGACCGCCATGACAATGAGGGCTGTCGCCATAATGGCAAACATCAGTGAAAACTTAACGCGAATACTATTAAACATAGGACGATCTCCATTAATAACTTAATAAATAGCTTAGCCGTTATTTATAGAATTGCCTTTGCGTGCAGCAGATTGCGATGGGATTTTGTACGTATTGAAATAAGCGAAATCGCCTTGGTCACTATTACCAAGGCGTTGACGCATTACTTTGGATTATTCAGGACAAGCTAGGGTAGGGATGACTTTAGGCTTAGGTTTTATCTGCACTAGCATGACGCCAATAATGACCATAGAACCGCCAATATAATGATAAATGGCTAAGGTTTCATCTAGGATGATGGCCGCCAGTATCGCCGCAATAATAGGCATTAAATTAAAGAATACGCTGGTGCGATCGGCGCCGAGTTTGCTTATGCCATTGATCCAAGCCCACGGCGCTAAAAGTGAGGCAGCGATAGCAGCGTAAAGTATCAGTGGTGCCGATTGGGCACTGATCGCTATGCTGGGACTCGTAAACAGCAGTGGCGTTAGCATGAATACGGCTATGAGTCCTTGAATATAAACCGATTCCCAAGTCGGTAGTGGCAGTTGCCAGCGTTTCAGTAATACACCATAGAGTGCATATACAAAGGCGCTAAAGAGCAACAGTAAATCACCTTGAGTCACGCCGATGGCAAGGTTCATCATATCGCCGTGACTGAGCATAAAAATCAATCCAAATAGCGAGATTAAGGTGCCACCAAAGGCTAACGGTGATAATTTTTGCTTGAGTAATGGCACGGCTAAAAACAGACTGATCATAGGCACGAGAGAGGTGATTAATGCCATATTTGTTGCCGTGGTGGTTGCCGCCGCAAAATAGGCCAGACTTTGGTTAAGCACCATACCTAACAAAGCCAAAGTAGCGAACTTAGGTAACAAAGGTAGTATCACTTGGCGTTTTTGCCAGACGCGACTTGCGACAAAGGGGGTTAACAATAACATAGCGAAAAACCAACGGTAAAATGCTATGGCTTCAGGATCGATAATCCCAAATGAGAGCTTGTTGACTATCGAATTGCCTGCCCAAATTAATACGGCCAACAGGGGGAACAAATACAGCATGGTCTTGCCTTTAGGTACTGGCTAAAGTGACTGACCATAGCTTATGGCTTATCACTTAAGCATCCAGATAATAGATTAGTGGCTATTATCCATGGTCGGTTATGATATAAATATCGCTTATCAGACAAGGTCAGTTCCTCTACGGACAAGCGTAATCTGGGTTAGCGATTTCGTTTGAGTTTTTGGACCACTATAGCTTTGAGGGCATCAAAATGCGCACGGTTTACCATCCGCTCACGGCAGAGCAAGAGCCTGCTGCAGATATCTTCTTCAACTATGAAGCTTTCCTGCCAAATACGGTAACGCCAAAACATCAACATGTTTGGGGGCAACTGCAGTTAATCAGCGGTGGAATTATGGAGTTACATGCTGCAGGGCAACGGTTTTTATCGCCGTCACAATATGCGATTTGGGTTCCTGCGGGGATAGAACATGAAAGTTATACTCGGCGCAGTATTCATTATTGCTCGATGAATATAGTTGCCGACCGGGCTGCGGCTTTTCCCATAGAGACCTGTCTTTTAGCCGTGACATCCATTGCCCAATCGATCGTTAACGATCTGCGGGAACGGCAAGTCACTGTGGCAGAAACTGCGGCGGATAAGCGACTGGTTGAGGTTTTGCTCGATCAGCTGACCTTGGGTAAAGCTCTACCGCAATTTCTGCCCACCGTTTCAGATAAACTGTTACAGCCGTTGTTGCTGGCACTTGAAGCCGACCCTGCGAGTTCGAAAACCTTTAAATCTTGGGCGAGTGAATTACATACCACAGAGCGTACCTTAGCTCGTCGCTGCCAAGAGGTTCTGGGGATGAGTTTTACTGAGCTAAGACAAAGGCATAAGTTTATCTATTCATTACATCTATTACGTCAGGGACTTGCGATCAAAGAAGTGGCATTGACGCTCGGCTATAACCAAACTTCGCCTTATATCGTGATGTTTAAAAAATATGCTCAGTGCTCACCTGAGCAGTATCGCCGCCGATTGTGATTGAGTGGCTGATGGAGCAAGGCTTAATAAAGGCGAGATAATGAGATCCTATGCGAAAGTTGCGCTAGATGATGCACTAAAAATATTGGGGGAAACTGTGAAATAAGATAGGGTGCTAAAGTATTAACACCCTATTTTCGGCCTATTTAAAGAGAGGATTTAAGGTTTTTTACAGAGTTAGATAAGTTAGTCGGAAGCCTTTTGGCGGTTCCGTTTATCTTGACGCTTCTCTTTTAAGGTTTTCATTGGCGGTTTTTTGTTTTTTTCTTTACTCATAGATATAAACTCCAAAGTGAAGGTTACTATCCGAACCCGCGCCGCAAATCGGTTTCGATAGTTGGGCTCAATTTTTTATTTCAGGCTTTAATTGAGACGGTTTATTTATAAAGAGTATAAAAATAAATTTAACGATTGAGGCGCCGTGCTAAACCTCTTAACCCCTTTGCTGTTTACTCTAAAGCGCTGCCATGACTTATACGTAAATAGTTGCAAAGAGTCGTTAATTGTAGTGTTAAACTTATCTAAAGTGTCTCTTTAATAAATATCGCGGCCAGTTAATGACTTCAAAATAACATTCCCTCTTATTATATTTTGTTGAAAATGCCGCTATAAGCCGCCGCTAATAGCGAGTTCAAAGCATGTTGCCACTGAATTGAACATGCTTTATTTTAAAATGCTTACAGCCTAATAATCATATCTTTAAAATTTTATGAAATGTTGTCAAGTAGCAATACTCAATAGCTATTTATTACAAAAAGTATGCCCAAATGATTTTTTCTATACAGACTTTTTAGGTTGTTTTTTCGTTAAACTGACATCTTTAATCATAAACAGAACTGGTTTGCCTAAAATGCTCACCTCTGCCAGTTCGCCCTTTGATAACCCAAGTAAGCTGACGCCTAAATCTGATATGACAGAGAAACGTCCTGCACTGGGTTTATGCCTTGGGGGATACACGAGTTCAATTTGGTACTCTTGTTGATCCTGCAGATTAACTAAGTGAATTTCTCGTCCCACAGTCACTTTATCACTCGTCGTATCATGTTTTAGCTGCTCAAGCTTACTAATCACGCCTGCCAAAGCTGTTGGGCGTAGAGAGGCATTAAAACTGTTTTGTAAATAATAGGTTTCAGTTTTTAGAATAAAATTCTGGAAAAGACCACTAAAAAAAGAATATGCCATTGCCGCCTCTGAAATAACAAAGTTAAAATATAAGCATAGAAATTAAAATGAGTATTACTCTGTGCTTATTTCACAAGAAGTTATAATTCTGCCGAGCGCGAGTGACGCTCGGCTTAGACTGGGAATTTGAGCGAGAGGCGGATTGAGCTTACTGAACTAGATGTGTTAGCTAACACATGGGAAAATAGTGATGAAAATGCAGTGCTAAACATAGTGTTACATCTCCAGTCAAAAGTTGATATTCGATTGATTATTTATTTTTTGTATATCGATTTAGTATATCGGTCTTGCCATTAACTAAATCTTGCCATTAACTAAATAAGTAATTGCTTGGCTGATACCATAGGTCAAGTAAAAATATAAAGCAAGCCTAACTAAGCTAATCTTGCTGAATATACTGATAACAGCAAAGCTAGATTTAACATAGTTTTAACTTTGCTATATTGAGGCTAGTCTTCGTCAATTTAATGCTAGCACTCGTAAAGTAAACTGAGCACTTGTTAATTTGGCTTAACTGAAAGCCAAATTAATTCAACCATTGAATGTTCTAGTGCATTGTCGCTAGATGCTATGGGCACTAACTGAATTAAGCCTTAATATAAGCTTCTAAAGTCAATATTTACTTAGGTTGTTAAGCCCGCACCTTTTAAAAGTATTTTGATACACATAGAGACGAGGAACAGACAGCTTACGCTTGTACACCAAATCAGCACTAACCAGCCGAGTCGATAGGCGAGGGATTTCGTTTGGGTCGTCATGTTGATCTCCTGCATATGTAAAGTCATCTAAGGTGAATCAGCGACCTAAGCCAAGTTAGCTTAGGTCGCGTTTTGGGAAGCCTCTTCTTTTATCTGAGTCATGGCTAGTGATAGCCTGCATCCTTGGTCACTTTGCCGCGGAACACGTAGTAGCTCCAAAAGGTATAAACCAAAATCAGCGGGATGATCATCAGGGCGCCGACGAGCATAAAGCTCAGGCTGCTGTCGGGGGCTGCTGCCTGCCAAAGGCTGATGTTGGGTGGAATAATGTGTGGCCAGATGCTGATCCCTAAGCCACTAAATCCTAAGAAAATCAGCCCTAGAGTGAGTAGGAATGGCTGATAGTTATCATCACGATTTAGGGATTTTATCAAGGCCCAACTGCAGGCTAATACCAGTATTGGCACAGGGGCAAAGTAAAACAAATTCGGTAAACTAAACCAGCGCAGGGCAATATTGGATTGCACAAAAGGCGTCCATAAACTGACTAAACCTATGGTCATCAACAGGCATAAGGTCAGTGCTCTGCCGAGTTGTTGCATGGTCGTTTTAAGCTCGCCTTGGCATTTTTTTACTAACCAAGTTGCGCCGAGCAGAGCATAGGCCAGCATAAGGCCAAATCCACAGAAAAGTGAGAAGGGCGTTAACCAATCGAAACTACCGCCGCTAAATTGTTGGTTACTCACCGAAATGCCGGAGATAAACGCCCCCAGCACTACGCCCTGTGAAAAGGTGGCCGTGATAGAACCGAACATAAACGCTTTATCCCAGAATGGTTTAGCTTCTGCGCCCGACTTAAATCTAAACTCAAATGCCACGCCGCGAAAAATCAATGCCAGCAGCATGATGAGCAGCGGTATGGTTAGTGCTTCGAGCACTATGGCATAGGCGAGGGGAAAGGCACCGAGCAGACTGGCGCCGCCAAGCACTAACCAAGTTTCGTTTCCATCCCAAACGGGGGCGACGGTATTGACCATAATATCCCTGTCGTCCTCGTCGTGAATGAAGGGAAACAGTATGCCGATGCCGAGATCAAAGCCATCCATCACGATATACATTAAGGTGGCAAAAATGATGATCCCGAACCAAATCAAGGGTAGATCGAATTCCATGGTGAGCCCTTAAATATGTTTAAGATTGAATAAGTAAAACTAGATTCATTTACTTTAAAATTAATGGCTTGTTGCCGCGCTATCTGGCCCTTTGCGGATGAGTCGCATCATATATCGATAACCAACGCCAAAGATGCCGCAGTAACTGACGATGAAAATCCCTAGGCTGATACTCAGGTGGGTAACGCTGTGGGAAGACACGGCATCCTGAGTGCGCATGAACCCTTGGATCACCCAAGGTTGACGGCCAAGTTCGGTAGTGAACCAGCCTGCCAGTGTGGCGAGCAATCCGGCGGGGCCGAGCACGAGTACAAATCGCAGAAAGTGTTTGTTGCTGTAGAGGCTGCCTTTGCGCCTGAGATAAGCACTCCACAGTCCAGCAAAAATCATCAATAAGCCTAAGCCAACCATGAGCCTAAAACTCCAGAACACTAACAACACATTGGGTCTGTCCTCGGCGGGATACTCAGTCAAGGCTGGCACTTGTTTGCTTAAATCATGCTTTAAGATCAGGCTCGCCAGCCCTGGGATTTCGAGACTGAAGTGGTTTTTCTCTGCGTCCATATCAGGAATCGCAAACAAGATAAGCGGTGTGGGTTTGTCACCCTCATTACGCCAATGGCCTTCCATCGCCGCGACTTTTACAGGTTGATATTCAAGGGTATTTAAGCCGTGAAAATCACCAATTACAGCTTGCAGCGGCGCGACAATTAACGCCATCCACATCGCCATAGACAACATCTTGCGGATCGCGGGCGTGTCGTTACCTTTGAGTAAGTGCCAAGCCGCCGATGCGCCCACAAAGAAAGCCGATGAAATAAAGGCCGCCACTGTCATATGGGCTAAACGATAGGGAAATGAAGGGTTAAACACTATCTGAAACCAATCCACTGGAATAACGCGATTGTTCACGATTTCAAAACCTTGGGGCGTCTGCATCCAGCTGTTTGAAGCTAAGATCCAGAAGGTCGAGATAATAGTGCCCGTGGCGACCATACAAGTGGCGAAGAAATGCAGGTTTTTACCTACCTTCTGCTGACCAAATAGCATGACCCCCAGAAAACCCGCTTCGAGGAAGAAGGCGGTGAGGACTTCATAGGTGAGTAGCGGCCCAGTTACGCTGCCCGCGAAGGCGGAAAAAGCACTCCAATGGGTACCAAATTGATAGGCCATCACTATGCCTGAGACCACGCCCATGCCAAAGTTTATGGCAAAAATCTTCGACCAAAATTGATAGAGTTGTTGGTAAACCTCATTCGCTGTTTTCAGCCATAAGCCTTCTAATACTGCTAGATAGGTGGCGAGGCCTATAGTGATGGCAGGGAAAATAATGTGAAAAGAGATGGTAAAAGCAAATTGGATCCTAGCGAGTACTGTGGCATCAAAATCAAACATAATTTCCTCGAGCGATAGGCATTTCTCGTTACAAAGGCATTGATCTAGTCGCGTGCACTGAGCCCTAAATTGGCTCGACGGTGAAAGCTTGTGTGCTATTAGACCATGGGATATGCTAGCTATAACAGACACAGAATATCTTGGCTTGGCTATAACAGATGACGAAGTACGAGCAGTTAGCGCAGGAATTAAAGACACGAATAGCCCAAGGTGTCTGGCAGGCGGGGGACAAGTTGCCGTCGCTGCGTCAAACTGTGGCCGATTCGGGCTTGAGTCTGATGACAGTACTCAATGCCTATCAGTTATTGGAAAGCCAAGGCGTGATCTCGGCGCAGGCTAAGTCTGGCTATTTAGTGGCGCCAAAGCCGGAATTAATCGCGCGGCAGGGAGAAGCCTTTCGTTATCCCGAGCGACAAAAGCCGATTTATCTTTCCGATAGCGTGGATATTAATGAGTTTGTATTCAATGTTCTGCAGGCTTCAAAGCAGGCGGATATAGTGCCCTTTGGCTCAGGATTTCCCGATCCTAGTTTATTCCCGCAACAAGCACTGGCGCGATCTTTGGTTAAGGTGACTCGGCACATGTCACCTTCTTTTGCCGCCGATAATTTACCGCCAGGCAATGCGGGATTGCGTAAGGCTATCTCCCAACGTTATGCCAAATTGGGCATGAGCATTTCGCCCGACGAAATCATCATTACCTCGGGTGCCATGGAGGCGCTCAACTTGAGCTTAGCGACGCTGACTCAAGCGGGTGATTGGGTTGTCATTGAATCACCGACCTTTTATGGCGCGATGCAAGCCATTGAACGGCTTAAACTCAGGGCGATTGCGGTCGCGACCGATCCACAACAGGGGATTGATCTCGAGGCGCTGGCAGAAGTGTTAAATACCTATCCAGTGAAAGCCTGCTGGTTGATGAGCCAACATCAAAATCCCTTAGGTTGCAGCTTATCGGATGCTAAAAAACAGGCGCTTTATCAGCTACTAAATGAGCATAAAGTCAGTTTGATTGAGGATGATGTTTATCAAGAACTCTATGTCGACTCCAGCGCGCCAAGGCCAGTAAAAGCCTTCGATACCGAAGGACGGGTGTTGCACTGCGGCTCATTTTCTAAGTCTTTGATTGCTGGTTATCGTGTCGGCTGGGTGGCGGCGGGATGCCATGCACCGCAGTTACAACGTTTACAAGTCATGTCGACGTTATCGACCAGTGCGCCGATGCAGCTCGCCATCGCCGATTTTATTCAGTCGGCGCAATATGAACGGCATTTGAAACAGTTACGTAAAAAGTTAGCCAGCCGTAAATTGGCCATGTATCAATTATTGTGCGCGCATCTGCCCGAATCTGTGGGGGTCAACTTTGCGCAGGGCGGCTATTTTCTCTGGTTAGCGCTGCCAGCACATATGGATGCTACACAAATTTATTATCAGGCGATTGAGCGTGGGATCAGTATTGCACCCGGAAATCTCTTTAGTAATCAGGTCGAATTCCGCCATTTTATGCGTTTGAATACCTCATACGAGTGCTCTCCAGAGATAGTCTCAGCGGTCGTGGTGCTGGCCGAACTTATCCGCAACAATTTGCGCCGAAGTTAAAGGCTGTGGTTAAAAAGTTTTAGACTTCTAGATGTCTATCTGTTAGCTTGTTGAACATGCACAAATCTTGTGCAATTCTCAATGTCGATTGAATACTGGGCTGCTACGGATAAGGAAGGGAAAATGAAATTAGAGTCACTGGCATTACACCACGGTTATGAGTCAGAAGCGACCACGAAGGCGGCCGCAGTACCTATCTATCAAACGACCTCTTATACCTTCGATGATACCCAGCATGGTGCTGATTTATTTGACTTAAAAGTCGCTGGCAATATTTATACTCGGATAATGAATCCTACTACTAGCGTGCTAGAGCAACGTCTGGCGGCCATTGAAGGTGGCATAGGTGCGCTGGCCGTAGCATCGGGTATGGCGGCGATTACCTATGCGATTCAAGCCTTGACTCAAGTTGGCGATAACATCGTCAGCACCAGTCAGCTCTATGGTGGCACTTATAATCTGTTTGCCCATACATTGCCGCGCCAAGGCGTTGAAGTGCGCATGGCGGCCTTCGATGATTTTGAAGGCCTCGATGAGCTGATCGATGACAAAACTAAGGCCTTGTTCTGCGAATCGATTGGTAATCCTGCCGGCAATATTGTCGATTTACAACGTTTAGCCGAGATTGCCCATAAGCATGGCGTGCCTTTAATTGTCGATAATACGGTCGCGACTCCAGTGTTATGTCGCCCCTTTGAGCATGGCGCCGATATCGTTATTCATTCTTTAACTAAATACATTGGTGGCCATGGCACAACGATTGGCGGCGTGATTATCGATTCAGGCAAGTTCGATTGGGTGGCGAATAAGGAAAGATTTGCCTTACTCAATCAAGCTGATCCTTCCTACCACGGCGTGGTTTACACAGAAGCCTTTGGTCCTGCTGCATTTATTGGTCGTTGCCGTGTAGTACCGCTGCGAAATACCGGCGCTGCACTGTCACCGCACAGTGCATTTTTACTGTTGCAAGGCCTTGAAACCTTAAGCCTTAGAATGGAGCGCCATTGCTCGAATGCCTTGGCATTAGCGGAATATCTGGTGTTGCATCCGGCGGTCAGTTGGGTGAACTACGGCGCCTTGCCGAGCAGCCCTTATCAGGATAATTGCCACAAGATCACTGGCGGAAAAGCTTCTGGGATCATCAGCTTTGGGATTAAAGCGGCCACAGCAGAAGAAGGTAAGCTTGCTGGCGGACGTTTTATCGATGCACTGCAGATGATCCTGCGTTTAGTGAACATTGGGGATGCGAAATCCTTGGCCTGCCACCCTGCGAGCACTACGCACAGACAGCTCGATGCCGATGAACTGGCAAGGGCTGGCGTGTCTGAGGATCTTATCCGTATCTCGGTTGGGATTGAGCATATCGACGACATCATTAATGATGTGGCGCAGGCGCTCGATAAGGCACTGGCGAGCAAATAGCTCGTATCGAATAGTCCATATTACATAACCGATACCTCATCGCTTTATTAAATCGTTAACAGTAAAAAGCCGCCATCGATTCAATTTGATGGCGGCTTTTTTAGTGCTTTAAAAACGATGTTAATCTTGCTGTAGTCGATTTCTCGCCTTCTGATAGAAGTAAGAAACAGTCAGCAAAATGACCCCGATCAGCATAAAGGCAATCACCTTTTGCACTAGCTCGAAGGACGCCATATCCAGTAATAGCACTTTAAGCGTCGATAAGGTAAATAGCCCAGCAGCGAGGCGGATCATATCGGCATTTTGTGGTTTTAAGCTGATAAACATCAACACACTGCCATGGATAACCAATAAAATCGCGCTGAGTGGGGCGGCAATCATGTTATCGAAGCTATAACTCCACATGAAGTAACTCAAGGCGAGTAACAGATGCCAACCCCACTTAAGTCCTTGTAAAGGTAAGATGCGTCTATGCAAGCGTATTGCTGCACCGTGCTGCAAGATAAGCCTTGCTAGGAGCGCCAGTGATAAAAACTCGATTAACATAAACGAGGCATTATCACGATTAAGCCCGAGTGTTAGCTCAAAATGCAACATGATGGGCAACAGGGCTAAGCCTAAAGTGAGGCCATAGGCGAGATGATAGCTTTCCTTTATTGCGGCTTGGATTTCGGCTGCGAGGGGGAATTTTGCGCTATATGAGGTTTGGCCTACAGATGCCTGACTTACACCTCTCAGGCTTAAACCTCTTTGGATTAGCAATGCAAAATAACCACTTAAGGCTAATGCTGTCATGGCTATTCCTACTAGCTCAGAATGATTAAAGCCATAAACGATCACGGCCAATACCAGTGCAAAGTAATAAGGGCTCAATTGCCATTGTAGTTGCAGTAAGGGGCGCCAATGCTCGGGTAATTGGCGATAACGAAGCAGTGTGAAGCCCATAAAGAGGGCGCCAACGGCTAGCGCCGCGAGTCCTTGCCAAGCGTGAATAAGGCATAGCGAGGCTGTCATCAGAACCGCTAGCCAAGTGAGGATTTTGGCTTCTATATTCAAACTCTTATGTTTAACAAAGTAGGCTAAACCTAGGCTCATAAAGGTGCTCAGCCAGAGTGCAATAGCGGTATATTCCCAATGGTTGCGGATGACTTTGGGCAGCAGAATAAGCGGCAGCAGCAAATAGCAGAAGATTTGCATCGTATAAGCGGCTTTGGCAAATAAGGCATCTTTATAGTGGCGACGATACCAATAATGGGCCAAGAGTAGGACGATAAATAACTCAAACCGTGCCAGTTTTGCCATAAGCGGCTGGGCGCTAAAGCTAAAACTGCCTGTGAGCGTTATGCCTTCAACAACCTTAAACAGCAGCGGCAATAGTAAGAGCCAAGCAGCAAACTCGCTGATAACGAGTCTGTCCTTTGCGCTCAAATACAGCAGTAATAGGCTGACCAGTGGCAAGATAGCGAGATAGTAATCGCTGCTCAAAAGGTAAGCCGCGAGGATAATTATCGCCACATAAAAACCGCTTAATAGCTCTTTTAACACTCTGTTTAGCTGACTTTCTAGGGTCGAAAGTAACGTATGATGGAGTGTTAATAGCCGAATCACTAAGACTAAGGCGGCGCAACTTAAGGCCAGTGCTAACAGTGGAAAGCCAAAAGCTGACAAGGGAGAAATTGGCGCCCCATCGATAAAGCTTGATGCTAAAAGGCTCATGCCCGTCAGTACACTAGACGCATTGAGCCCTAATCCCATCAGCAGCAATACATAGGCTTCGGCGCGAACGGAAATCAGTTCTTCTTTGGTGCCAATCCACAAGAGTAATAAGGCTTCGAGCAGTAATACTAATCCAAGGAAATCGTGGCTGAGTAAATACAGTGCGGCAAATCCCGCAAAACTTCCTGCAAAGACTAACAATAAGCCGCTGCGGGCTTTTTCTAGATTGCCTGTGCGCTTCCAATAGAGGGCTGCGCAAATCAGTGCGTTGGCCGCAAAGATTTCCCCTGCGAACTCAGTAAATTGCGTCAACTCTAATAACACAAAGGCGAGCAATGCTATCGGTAGGGCGAGTATGCGATGGCTCAGTGCATTATGTTTTTCATCATGATGGGTAAACTGCTTGGTAAATAGTAGGCCTGTGATGCCGTAGAGGTAAAAGAACGCATTAATACTGATAAATGCGAGCAGACTGACGCCGCCAACGTCACTGAGTGGCAATTCAATGAAATGGCTAAAAGCTTCGATGCAGCCTATGTGCAACAGGGCGGTGATTTCCAGTAGCAGCGGCCACTTAAGTTTGCGACTCTGGGCAAGGGCGCCGGCACCAATAAGCAGTAAATAAGGCAGATACAATAGCGGCGCATAGCTTTGGGATAACAGCATCATAGGCGCGGTCGAGCCACCGACTAAGGCGATCACGGCGATCACTTTGGCATCTAAGCGCATCGACAGGCCATAACCTGCCAAAGTGATCAATAACAGTAAGATAAAACTCGCGCTATTGGGAATTAACTCAAAATACGGCCCAATAAAGTACGCGCAGAGATAATTAAGTATGAGTCCGAGTCCGACAATACCTGAGCCAAAATCCGCCATACCCGCGCGTTTTTGGCGAATAAAAATCCCGCCCACTATGATAGCGTTCGCGCTGGCAAACCCGAGTAGCGCTTTGCCAAGTTCTGAAAACCAATGGTTGATTGAATATTGCAGTAAATAACCAAAGCCTAAGGTCAGGGTGATGATCCCTGCGACAGTCATTAAAAAGACAGGTCCTAATCCCTTAGCCTGATAATGATGGTAGAAAGATTTGACTTGCTCGTTGACTGCCGCAAAGGGTGCCATGACGGCCGCGAGTCCTTGGGATAGCAACTCATCAAATTGACTCGCCGCTTGCACGCTTGCCTGCAATTTGACTTCATCACTCAGCTGTTGATTTTGCGCTTGAGAAAGGTGTTCGGTTTTAGCTGTTTGCTCTGTCGAGGTATTTTTCGTTTTTCTTTGCCAAGGGTCTTCTTGCCAAGGTTCATTTGGTATAGGGCCTTGCTGCCATGGGTTGGGTTCTGCTGGGGCTGGCTCTACGGAAGCTGGCTCAAGGGTTGGTGTTTGTGCCGCATAGGTTAATGTAGGCGCGTTATCGGCGGCGGTGAGCACAGATGCAATTGATGAAGCATTCGCTGCCATATTCAGAGTGGTTTCAGCTGCGTCTTCAGTCGCAATTTGCTGACTTAACGTCTCGAGCTTAGTGGAGAATTCTGCTAATTGACGACCGAGCGAAGATTGCTGCGATAAATGCAGCGATTGTAACTGTGCCAGCTCAGCTTTTAGTTGGGCAACGTCATCCTTTAACGGCATATCTCATTCCTAAGTGTTTAAGTGCTTAACTCATAAACCTTTGTCGGCAAGAAGTGTACTTGTATGTGTATTTTTCGGCTAGTTGTTGTTGATTTTTAGGAAATCTCCGACTGCTACTTTTCCAACATGTCATTGCTCAGCATAAAAAGAGCCCTGTATAAAAAAGAGCCAAACATTGCTGGCTCTCATTTAACGTGTCAATTTCGATGAGGTTATTTTTTCTGTGCCTGCAGGATCACAAATTTACCGTTGGAGGCGACTGTGGTGCAGTTCTTAAATAAGCGCTGTAATTTTACATGGTAAGCCAGATGACGGTTGCCGACGATATGTAAGATCCCCCCCTCTTTTAAGCGGCGGCGAGCGTCTAAAAACATCTGCCACGCGATATGATCGGTAATGGCTTCACCTTGATGGAAGGGCGGATTACACAGCACCAGATCCGGTTGAACATCATCGGGCAGATGCGTCATGCAGTCGTCCCAATAGAAGTGGCCTTTATCTGTCGGTAATTGATTACGAGCCCAGTTTGCCTTGGCTGATGCGACCGCCATTTCAGAATCGTCGATAAAGTGAATGTCAGCCTCTGGGAATAACTGGGCGGTGCGTAACCCCAGAACGCCATTGCCACAGCCGAGATCAACAATCGACTTAAAATCCCCTTTGGGCAGATTCTCTAGCATGATGCGTGCGCCAATATCGAGTTTGTTGGCGGCAAACACATTACTTAAATTGCTGATCTCAAGTTGATATTCGGGTACGGCCCAAGTCACTTCTTTGGCTAATAGTCTTGGTTTACCATCACTGACACAGGTGATCACTCGGGTGTTTTTCCACGCTAAACTGGCGCTTGCGGGGCCTAAATGCTTAGCAAAGATGTCGAGTAAGGCGCCATTAATCGATTTGGATTTGGCGGCCACTAATACACGAGTGCCTGCGGGTAACACTTGCGACAAGCGCGTTAGCTGGTGAGCAAAGTAGCTTAAGTTCTTAGGCAACTTCATCAATACTAAGGCTAAGTTTTCTGGCAAGGTATCGCGGCTGGTAAACCATTGCAGATTATCCATTGGCAACTGATTGCGGCCATGGTTTTGTTCGGTGCCTAAAAAGCTGGTTCTGGCATCGGTTTCAACACACAGTGGCCAACTTGGATTCAATTTAGATAAACCGCAGCTTAAAGCGCCGAAACTGTCGTTGATAATGGCGGTTGGCACGGCGGCTTGCTCTGACTCAATAAGGCTTTTGAGTAAGTGTTCATCGGCGGCATCCCAAGCTTGAAGATTAGATTCCTGCTGAGCTGGATACCGTAAGAGTTCGAGTTCAACACCCGCTACTGAAAATTGTGTTGTCATGTGCCACACTGCGCCAATAAATTTAAGGCGCAGATTATCGCAGATTTCATGGCGCAGTGCGACGGCTCACATGGAGGACGTCAATGCAGCAAGGTAAGTTAGGGTTTGATACAGAGGGTGAGGCTCAAATTAAACCGCCCATCACCTTAGTGCGGGGTTATCTTAATGCTGAGCAGCAAGCGGCGCTAATGAAAGAAGCGCTGACCTATCCCTTAAGCCGCCCCGAAATCCAAGTCTTTGGTCAGCTTCACGCGATTCCTCGCCAGCAAGTGTGGTTTGGCGATTTGGGCTGCGACTATTTATATTCAGGACTGTTTATCCGCGCCTTACCTTGGCCTAAATATGCTCACAAGTTGAGGGATAAGTTAGCGCGGGATTATGGCTTGGAGAGCAATGGGGTATTAGTGAATCGCTACGCCGATGGTAAGGATTGTATGGGCGCCCACAGTGATGATGAACCTGAAATTGCTCAGGGGAGTCATATTGCTTCTATTACCTTAGGCGCCACGCGGGATTTTGTGCTTAAGCATAAGCACAGTCAAACCAAGTACAGCATAAGTTTGCACAGTGGCGATCTACTGATCATGCACTGGCCTATGCAAAGTGACTGGTTACACAGTTTGCCTAAACGTTTGAAAGTAAAAGAGCCGCGCTGGAACTACACCTTTAGACAACTTATCGTTAATTTCCATGGTTAATTGCCTCCCGCTAACTGCCTATGGTGAAGCACTGCGAAATATGACTGGATATAAAGTGGTAGGGCATCAACAAATTGAAAGCGTGAATTTGATCTTTTCAATTTGAAGCAGTACTCTGCGGCAACTGGATTTCCCCATTCTGAGACTCGAATATGTCCAATACTCATGTGCAGGGCACTGTGGCTAACACTATTTCGCAGAAATTAACCGAATGCTTTTCGCCGACCCATTTAGAAGTGATTAACGAAAGTAATCGTCACCATGTACCACCGAATTCAGAAACCCACTTTAAAGTTGTGCTGGTGAGCGAGCAGTTTGATGGCTTACGTTTATTAGCCCGTCATCGATTGGTCAACACTCACTTAGCCCATGAGTTAGCCAATGGCGTGCATGCTTTGTCTATTCACACTTTCACTCAAAATGAGTGGGATGCGAATGCACAAGTACCTAATACGCCAAATTGTCGCGGTTAATTAATCGCTCAATAATACTGTTTAGCTTAGATTTCAAGGCCACTCTTCATAGAGTGGCTTTTTGTTTTAGGCCAACTTAAGACCGTTTTTGGATTTGCCGACCTTAGTTTCTAGTTTCCCTACCTTAGTTTCTGTGTTAACAATATGTTTTATTTTAAGAGGTTGGGCGATGTGATTGTCGATACCCATCCTGAGTGTATTTCCATGTCAGTTGGATCCATGCGCTCGTTTGACATCAGGGAGACTATTAAAAATGCGTAAGTTAGGGAGTTTGTTTATCTCAGTGCTGCTGATGGGACTGAGCGGTTGTAACCCCGTCTCCAGTGATGCGCAAAGCGTAGCCGCTTCCCATGCCGCAACTGATGTTCCCCACGCTTTACCTGCTATTGAATGGCGTCTTGCAACCTCTTGGCCGAAAAACTTCCCCGGTTTAGGCATGGCTCCTGAGCGTTTTGCGCATTTAGTCGATGAAATGTCTAACGGTCGGTTAAAGATTAGCGTTTATGGTGCGGGTGAGTTGATGCCCGCTTTTGCCGTATTTGATGGTGTGAGTCAGGGTAAAATTCAAATGGCCCACTCCGCTTCTTTCTACTGGAGAGGAAAAGCGCCCGCAGCGCAGTTTTTTTCATCGATCCCCTTTGGTATGACCGCGCAGGAAATAAATGGCTGGCTTCACTATGGCGGTGGTATGGAGCTGTGGACTGATGTGTATCAACCCTTTGGTATTATTCCCCTCGCGGGAGGCAATACTGGGATGCAAATGGGTGGCTGGTTTAATAAACCCATCAATACTATTGCTGATTTTAAGGGATTGAAGGTCCGCATGCCGGGCTTAGGTGGTGAAGTGTTGAAACGCGTTGGTGCTGTACCTGTAAATATGGCGGGGCGTGAACTTTATGGTGCATTGCAAACGGGGGCGATTGATGCCGCAGAATGGGTAGGGCCAGTGAATGATCTTGCCTTCGGTTTACATAAAGTGGCGAAGTACTACTATTACCCAGGTTGGCATGAGCCGGGTTCAAATATGGAATTCTTGATTAATACTGCTGCCTTCGAGAGTTTACCTGAGGATTTACAGGCCATAGTCAGAGTTGCTGCGAGAGCCATTAACCAAGATATGCTCGATGAATACACGACCCGTAACGTGACCGCCCTTGAAACGTTAGTGAAGGACGAAGGTGTGGAACTTAAAGCGTTTCCACCGAACGTGTTGTTGGAGCTTGAGAAAATCTCCAAACAAGTGATTGAAGATCAAGCGAATCAAGATCCCTTAATGCGAAAGGTATATGATGCCTATCACACGTATGAGCAAGGTGTGCGCCAGTACCATAAAATATCTGAGGATTCTTACAGTCAACAGCGTCAACACTAAATGATGTTTTTTTTACTGCAAACTGTCACATTAGCATCTGATTTATATGAGATGATTTCATCTTAGATTATCTTGTTATCGGCGTAATTCATTTGATGTTATGCTTGCAAGCCATAAATAGACAGTTACAGTGGCGTTGATGTCGCCCTGAGAATTTGGAGATCCCTATGCCATTACTTGATAGCTTTACCGTCGACCATACTCGGATGAATGCCCCTGCGGTTCGTATCGCTAAGCATATGAGCACGCCAAAGGGCGATGCCATTACGGTATTTGATTTACGTTTTTGCGCACCGAATAAAGAGATCCTCAGTGAGCGTGGTATTCATACTCTAGAGCATTTATTCGCGGGTTTTATGCGTGACCATTTAAATGGCAGCGATGTTGAGATCATTGATATTTCGCCAATGGGATGTCGTACCGGTTTTTATATGAGTTTGATTGGTGAACCCACAGAGCGCCAAGTGGCCGATGCGTGGTTAGCCGCGATGGAAGATGTGCTTAAAGTGGTTGAGCAGTCTGAAATCCCTGAGCTGAACGAATACCAATGTGGTACGTATGAGATGCATTCATTAGAGCAAGCACAAGATATCGCCCGTAATATTATTGCGGCGGGCGTAAGTGTTAATCGTAATGACGATCTAAAATTAAGCGATGAAATTCTAGGTAACCTGTAATTGTTCGCACTCTTATAGTATGAGAGTGCTTCGTTAGAAAATTCAGTTTCCTGAAGTTAATAAGAGAAAGCGACGAGAGTCGCTTTTTTTTTCATTCAAATTCAGCTATTTTACAAGTTAATAACAAAAACACCGTACGCTAACAAAGTTTTTGGGAGCTTGGTATGCCTAGTCGTTACTTCACTGTATCACTTTGTGCAATTTCTGTATCTCTTGCCTGTTCTAGCACAACGCTCGCCGATGATCTTCACAGTCAAATGCTTGAATTGAACAAGCTCAATGACACATTTCATTCAACGTCTAATCGTTTAGCATTAGGTCAATTGACGGCTTTGACGGTTTTGCCTGCGGATCTTAGTGGAAATCCCGCGAGCATCAGCATGCGCAGTGCGACTCAAGGTATTGCGGTATTACAAGATAGAGTGTATTTCTCCCCTGCGCCGTATTCTGCACCGCAATTACAACTCTTACCTAATCTGCTGCAGCAGCAGAGTGTTACTGCCACCCCGATGGCAAATATGGCTGTCGGTGGGCAAGGTGCGTTTGGGGTGGTGAGTTATCAAACCTTACCTGTTGCTGAGCAGACCGAGAATAGTAAGGCGACTCTCGAGGGCAATACCGATTCAGACTACAGTGTCGATATGAATTGGGGAGTTAAGCAAAAAGAGTATGGCATGATACTCGCGGTTAATTATGCAGATAAAAGCGGCGCAGATCACTTGCTCAATGGTCAAGACACAGACCACCAAACGACAGACATCTTATTTAAAATCAACGCCGCGAGTTTACTCGGCGCCAGAAGTCCACAGGTGACTGAGTTTACTTACCAGTTTCTCGATGATGATAGCTATCGCTCTCAACTTGGATTAACACAGGCCGATTGGCAACAAGATCCTATGAGTTTGTATTCGGCCACTGCGGCGGATAAACATCAGGGGCGACATCATAAGTACCAACTGTCTCACCAAGTTACGCTCAATGGTGTGCATAAGGTCACCACAGACTTTTACTACCAGTCCTATTCGCAGCAATTAAACCAACTCAATCAATTTGATGGGCAAATGCTCGATGCCCAGAGTCTTGCTGCGTTGGCCGCATTTGAACGTCAGCCGACAGTCGATGGCGTCGAACTGGCTTCTTTACAGCAAGACAATGATTTCAGCTCCTTTGGGGCACAAACTGAATCAGTGAATCAGTATGGTGCCCATCAAATTATCTATAGTGCCCGTTATCATACGGATAAAGCCGAGATGCACCTTGGCGATCAACAGAGTCTATGGCAGCAGGACTTGAGTTTAGTGAGTGATGCACAAAATCCGTTATTGGCCTATACCGACGATGCAACAGCATTTACTTCGGCAATCGATTCCTTGTTTAATTGGGACGAATTACAGATAAAGCTCGCGCTTGCCTATGAACAAGTGAGCGTCAATCGCAAGGTCGATTTAGCTTATGTAGGACTGGATGCGGCTGATTTCTCCGACAGCGATTGGATGCCACAACTCGGTGTTTTATATGATGCTGGAGATTGGCGCTTTAGTACGGATATTCGCCGCTCATGGACCGCCGCAAGTGCGGGGAATCTTGAGCAAGAGGCGCAGGTATCATTGCAATATCAAGTCAGTGTCCAATATGCCAGTGAGCATTTTAGTGCTGACATCAAAACCTACGTTCAAGATTTTGATAATCTTCATGTGAATTGTGATGCGTATGCGCAATGTGCTGACAGTCGTTTGTGGGTTCAAGGCAATGTCGTGGATGTACTGACCAAAGGAGTTGAGCTGAGTCTTGGCTACCAGTGGGATATCGGTAGTGTACAGTTACCATTAGTCTTAAATTATCAATATTCGAATTCGGAGTATCAAACCAATAGCTGTAACGAAATCCAAGGTTGCGTTGTGGCTGGTGATAGAGTGGCTTGGTTACCTGAGCAGCAATTGCATTTTAGTGCTGGAATGAAATATGCCGAATATGAATTGAATGCAAATATCTTTTATCAATCGGAACGGGAAATGGGCCAATTTGGCGCTGAATTACAGCCTATCGCAGTACAATGGCGAGTAGATTTGGCGGCGAATTATCATTTTAACCGTCACCATGAGATTTATTTTAGGGTAGAAAACCTCTTAGATGAGACATTAGTCACAACAGCATCAAATAGCGGAATTCGATCGGAAAATGGACGTATTAGCTATTTAGGTTATCAATGGCGCTTTTAAATTGAGTTTTATTTTGTTTGAATTTAAATCAATTGAAACAAATAAGATCGATTTCGGCTGCGTTTAGTGGACGTTTCGACTTTTTGCTAAATTAAATCTTTAATTATTAATGCTATAGTACCCAGTGGCCGTAATATTCTCTCTTTCTGATCAGTCACTAGGTCGGAAGGCGAACGCCGCAGCGCATGATTCTTTTCAATCCGTATTTTAGGTTTGAAATCACCTATAATTTTCGTGGCGATGCCAAGTCAATTGGGGTAAAATGCGCGCGACCAGCGTGATTGCGATCGCATTTCTGTGATAAATCTGCGCTAGCTCAATGCAGTAGGTTTTGTTTAAAACCTAAGTATTTAGCAGGAACGCGGCGCATTGTCTTTCCTTCAAACGTAGTGCTTGTGGATATGATTACAATTAAGAAAGGATTGGAACTGCCTATAGCAGGCGGACCAGAGCAAGTTATCCATAATGGCCCAGCCATTAAACATGTAGCTACTTTGGGTGAAGAGTATATTGGCTTACGTCCAACGATGAAGATCAAAGTGGGCGATAAAGTACAAAAAGGCCAAGTTCTTTTTGAAGATAAGAAGAATTTAGGCGTTAAATATACGGCTTTAGCCAGTGGTACTATATTAGACATTAACCGGGGCGCCCAGCGTGTTCTGCAGTCTGTTGTCATTGAAGTGGAAGGAAACGACAGCGTTGCCTTTGCTAAATATGATGCCACTGCACTCGATACGCTCGACTCGCAGTTAGTCCGTGACAATCTGATTGAATCAGGTTTATGGACTGCTTTGCGTACTCGTCCTTTTAGCAAAGTTCCTGCTGTAGACTCTTCTGCTGCTGGTATTTTTGTAACCGCAATAGATACTCAACCTCTTGCCGCTGATCCCGTTGTGGTGATCCGTGAGCATAAAGAAGATTTTGCTAATGGTCTTAAGGTCTTAGCAAGACTTACTGACGGTAAAGTTTACCTTTGTAAAGCGCCTGGCGCTGATATTCCTGCCGCAAACGCCCAAGTTGAAGAATTTGCCGGTGTGCACCCTGCAGGATTAGTCGGTACTCACATTCACTTCTTATTGTCTGCCTCTGCAAAACGTACCGTTTGGCATATTGGTTACCAAGATGTAATAGCAATTGGTCAGCTATTTACGACTGGTGAACTCAATACCGAACGTGTTATTGCGATCGCAGGCCCTAAAGCGGCTAAGCCAAGACTCGTACGCACTGTTGTGGGCGCGAGCATGACTGAATTAACCGCAGGTGAAGCCTTAGATGGCAATGTTCGTCTGATTTCAGGCTCTGTTCTGAATGGTCGTACAGCCGTTGGCCCACAAGGGTATTTAGGTCGTTACCATGTTCAAGTAAGTCTGTTAGAAGAAGGTACAGAGAAAGAATTTTTAGGCTGGGTATTACCAGGCTCAGACAAATATTCTATCACTCGTGCATTCTTAGGACATCTTGCTCCTTCTCGTCTGTTCAGCATGACGACCAGTACAGGTGGTTCAGACCGCGCTATGGTGCCAATTGGTAACTATGAGCGTGTAATGCCATTGGACATTCTTCCTACTATGTTGTTGCGTGACTTGATTTCAGGTGACTTTGACGGTGCTGCTACTTTAGGCGCGTTAGAGTTAGATGAAGAAGATCTCGCACTGTGTACGTTCGTATGTCCAGGCAAGTATGACTACGGTTCATATCTGCGTGACTGTCTAGATACGATCGAGAGGGAAGGCTAATGAGCTTGAAAGATTTTTTCGAACGTATTGAACCCGACTTTGAAAAAGGCGGTAAATACGAAAAGTTTTATGCCCTATTCGAAGCGGCATACACGATTTTTTATACCCCAGGTAAAGTGAACAAGGGCAAAACCCATGTTCGCGATAACCTCGACCTAAAACGTATGATGATTACGGTTTGGGCTTGTGCTTTCCCAGCGATGTTCGTGGGTATGTACAACGTAGGTTTACAAGCTCAATTAGCTTTAGTGGCTGGTTTTGCTACCCCTGACGTATGGCAAGTGAGCTTGTTCAGCATGTTCGGTACCGAACTGACGGCAAACTCTGGCTGGCCTGCGCTGATGTGGTATGGCGCCTGTTTCTTCCTACCTATCTACGCGGTGACCTTCGCCGTCGGTGGTATCTGGGAAGTGCTGTTTGCCTCTATCCGTGGTCATGAAGTCAACGAAGGTTTCTTCGTTACCTCTATCCTGTTCGCTTTAACGCTGCCAGCAACTATCCCATTATGGATGGTGGCGCTGGGTATCACCTTCGGTGTGGTCGTGGCGAAAGAAGTGTTCGGTGGTACAGGGCGTAACTTCTTAAACCCAGCACTAGCGGGTCGTGCCTTCTTGTTCTTCGCTTATCCGTTGAACATGTCAGGTGATACCTCATGGGTTGTGGCTGACGGTTACTCAGGTGCAACAGCACTGAGCCAAGCGGCGTCTGGCACTTTAGATTACGCCATTAACCAAAACTGGTGGGATGCGTTCTTCGGTTTCATTCCAGGTTCAGTGGGTGAAGTGTCTACATTAGCGATTCTGTTAGGTGGTTTGGTCATCATCTACACGCGTATCGCTTCATGGCGCATCGTTGGTGGTGTAATGGTGGGCATGATTGCCATTTCTACGCTGCTTAACGTTGTCGGTAGCGACACTAATCCAATGTTTGCAATGCCTTGGTACTGGCACTTAGTGTTAGGTGGTTTTGCGTTTGGCATGATGTTTATGGCGACAGACCCAGTGTCAGCGTCATTTACTAACCAAGCTAAATGGGCATACGGTATCTTGATCGGTGCAATGGCTGTGTTTATCCGCGTGATTAACCCTGCATTCCCTGAAGGCATGATGTTGGCAATTTTGTTTGCTAACTTGTTCGCGCCATTGTTCGACCACTTCGTGGTTCAGGCAAATATCAAGCGGAGGATTGCCCGTGGCTAGTAATAAAGATTCGTTCGGCAGAACCTTATTTATCGTCGTTGGCCTGTGTCTAATTTGTGCGATATTTGTGTCTACTGCAGCAGTGTTACTGAGACCGACTCAAGCAGAAAATAAACTGCTTGATAAGCAAAAGTACATTCTGGAAGCCGCTGGTCTTATCGATACTAAAGCGGGCAAAGTGACCAAAGCGCAAATTCTGGATACATACGGCAAACACATCGAAGCTAAACTGGTCGATTTGAAAACGGGTGCTTGGGTTGAGGGTGTTGATGCTGACACTTATGATCAACGTAAAGCGTCTCGTGATGTGAAAACCTCATTTGTACCTGAGAATGACATCGCTTCAGTGAAACGTGTTGCTGATAAGGCTGTGGTTTATCTTGTTCGTGACGGCCAAGGTAAATTAACCAGTGTCATTCTGCCAATCCATGGTTATGGCCTATGGTCTACTATGTATGCCTTCCTTGCTATGGATGCTGACCTAAACACAGTGCAAAGCTTAGTCTACTACGAGCACGGCGAAACGCCGGGCTTAGGTGGCGAAGTGCAAAATGCTCAGTGGAAAGCGAAATGGCATGGCAAAAAGTTATTTGATGAGCAAGGTAAACTCGCTATCAGCGTAACGAAAAACCCAACTGTTGCTAGCACTGAGTACGGTGTAGATGCATTATCTGGCGCAACCTTAACGAGTAACGGTGTACAACATTCACTGACATTCTGGTTGGGTAAAGAAGGTTTTGCGAGTTTCATTGAAAAAGCACGCAATGGAGGTCTCAACTAATGTCTGACGCTAAAGAACTGAAACAGGTTCTGACCGGACCTATAGTCAACAACAACCCGATTGCTTTACAAGTACTTGGTGTATGTAGTGCATTAGCGGTAACGAGCAAGCTCGAAACTGCACTGGTAATGGCGTTGGCGTTAACTGCGGTAACTGCGTTCTCGAACCTGTTTATCTCAATGATCCGTAATCATATTCCAAGCAGTGTGCGTATTATCGTACAGATGACCATTATTGCCTCTTTGGTAATCGTGGTTGACCAATTGCTGCAGGCTTATGCTTATCAGATCTCTAAGCAGCTGTCGGTATTCGTCGGTCTGATTATTACGAACTGTATCGTAATGGGTCGTGCCGAAGCCTACGCGATGAAAACACCGCCAATGATGAGCTTTATGGATGGTATCGGTAACGGTTTAGGTTACGGTGCGATTCTGTTAGCTGTTGGCTTCGTACGTGAACTGTTTGGTAACGGTTCTCTGTTCGGTGTTGAAATCCTGCACAAGATCTCTGATGGCGGCTGGTACCAACCAAACGGTCTGCTACTACTGCCTCCGAGTGCGTTCTTCCTGATCGGTGTTTTGATTTGGATTATTCGTACCTATAAGCCAGAGCAAGTTGAAGCAAAAGGGTAAGTGCGATGGAACATTATATTAGCCTGTTAATTCGCTCTGTTTTCATTGAAAACATGGCACTGGCCTTCTTCCTAGGTATGTGTACTTTCTTGGCTGTGTCTAAGAAAGTCACTACCGCCATGGGCCTAGGGATTGCGGTAGTTGTAGTGTTAACTATCTCTGTCCCAGCAAACCAAGTTATCTATCAAGGGCTGCTAGCTCCTGGTGCACTTGCTTGGGCTGGCGCACCTGAAGCTGACTTAAGCTTCTTGAAATTCATTACCTTTATCGGTGTGATTGCGGCTTTGGTTCAAATTCTGGAAATGGCACTGGACAAGTACTTTCCACCTTTGTACAACGCATTAGGTATTTTCTTACCTTTGATCACAGTGAACTGCGCGATTTTCGGTGCGGTATCATTCATGGTTGAGCGTGATTACAAGCTGGGCGAGAGTGTGGTGTTTGGTTTCGGCTCAGGAGTGGGTTGGGCATTAGCTATCGTATTGATGG
This sequence comes from Shewanella sp. SW32, assembly GCF_025653365.1. Classification (NCBI taxonomy): domain Bacteria; kingdom Pseudomonadati; phylum Pseudomonadota; class Gammaproteobacteria; order Alteromonadales; family Shewanellaceae; genus Shewanella; species Shewanella sp. SW32. The sequence continues at coordinate 34,085 of NZ_JAKKSJ010000012.1, forward strand.
CCGGTATCCGTGAGAAGCTGAAGTATGCCGACGTGCCTAACGGCCTACGTGGTTTAGGGATTACCTTTATCACCGCTGGTTTGATGGCCTTAGGTTTCATGTCGTTTTCAGGTGTGTCTCTGTAAGAGACACATAACGGCTTCTTGAATTGGACCTTCTAAGGATAAGTTAATGGATATTCTTGGTATTTTTAAATCTACTCCGCTCGAGGTTTACCTCGGTGTGAGTATGTTTACTGCTATCGTCCTCATCTTGGTATTAGTGATTTTATTCGCTAAGTCTAAGTTAGTGGCTAGTGGTGACATCACGATCGGCATTAATGACGATCCTGAAAAAGCGATTACAACCGGTGCGGGCGGTAAGTTGTTAGGCGTTTTGGCTAATAGCGGTATCTTCGTATCGAGTGCGTGTGGTGGCGGTGGCTCATGTGGCCAATGTCGCGTGGTGATTAAGTCTGGCGGCGGCGATATTTTGCCAACGGAACTTGACCACATCAGCAAAGGTGATGCCCGTAAAGGTTGTCGTCTTTCTTGTCAGGTTAACGTTAAGAACGATATGGAAATCGAGCTTGACGAAGAAATCTTCGGTATCAAGAAATGGGAATGTGAAGTTATCTCTAACGATAACAAAGCCACTTTCATTAAAGAACTGAAGCTGCAAATTCCTGATGGCGAGTCTGTACCATTCCGTGCTGGCGGTTATATTCAAATCGAAGCACCAGCTCATCATATTAAATATGCAGATTTTGATGTACCTGCACAATACCGTGGCGACTGGGAACACTTCGGTTTCTTCAATCTTGAATCTAAGGTTGATGAAGAAACTATCCGTGCATACTCAATGGCTAACTACCCAGAAGAGTTCGGCATTATTATGCTGAACGTGCGTATTGCTACGCCTCCACCACGTAACTTGACACTGCCTTGCGGTAAGATGTCATCTTACATTTGGAGCTTAAAAGCTGGCGATAAAGTGACAATTTCTGGCCCATTCGGTGAATTCTTCGCGAAAGATACCGATGCAGAAATGGTGTTTATCGGCGGTGGTGCGGGTATGGCGCCAATGCGTTCACATATCTTCGACCAACTGAAGCGTCTTCAGTCTAAACGTAAGATGAGCTTCTGGTACGGTGCACGTTCTAAGCGTGAAATGTTCTACGTAGAAGATTTCGACGGCCTAGCGGCTGAGAATGATAACTTCGTATGGCATGTGGCACTTTCAGATCCTCAACCAGAGGACAACTGGGATGGTTACACAGGTTTTATTCATAACGTATTGTATGAAAACTATCTGAAAAACCATGATGCTCCAGAAGATTGTGAGTTCTACATGTGTGGACCTCCAATGATGAACGCTGCCGTCATTGGTATGTTGAAAAATCTTGGTGTCGAAGACGAAAACATCCTGTTGGATGACTTCGGCGGCTAATGTTCATTAGTCCTAGATAGAAAAGTTGCAGATGTTGAGGTTAACCTTTCATCTGCAACTTTTGCATTTAAGGGCCCAAATAAGAGTAGTAGGTCACTATGTTTCAGACCTTAAAGATCAATACCTCAGCACTAAAGCATTCATTTAACTGGCTAGTCCTCGTGGGACTGGCCTTTTTTGTTTCAGCCTGTTCAAAGCAAAACGAAGTCATTTCGTTGGCCGGCAGCACTATGGGCACGACTTATCACATTAAAGTCGTCCCGAATGAGCAGATGCCGACGGCGCAGTTACTTCAAGCGGAAATTGATTTAGCCCTTGAGCTGGTCAATGACCAGATGTCGACCTATCGGCCTAATTCAGAATTATCCCGTTTCAACCAATTGCCATTGGAGCAAAGCGTTGAAGTCTCACCGGATACCATAAAAGTGGTGCAAGAGGGAATACGTTTATATCAAGTGACGGATAAGGCACTTGATATTACCTTAGGTCCTTTAGTTAATCTGTGGGGGTTTGGACCTGATAAGCGTCCAACGAAAGTTCCGACACAGGCTGATATTGATGCGGCTAAAGCCAAAACAGGGATTAGTGAACTTTCCATTGAAGGTAACCGTCTAAGTAAGCACAACACCCATTTATATGTAGACTTATCATCAATCGCGAAGGGATTTGGGGTTGATAAGATCGCTTCCATTCTTGATAAATACCACGCGACAGGGTATTTAGTTGAAATCGGTGGCGAACTGAGTATCAAAGGTGCCAAAGGTGATGGAAGCTCTTGGCGTGTTGCTATAGAGCAACCGACCAATGATGGCTCTGAAGCCGTACAGCAGGTTATTGCACCTGGTACTATGGCGATGGCGACCTCTGGTGACTATCGTAATTATTATGAAGAAGACGGCCAACGTTTTACGCATATAATCGATCCGCGTACTGGTTTGCCGATAAATCATAAGTTAGCATCCGTGACTGTATTGCATCAAAATTGTATGACGGCCGACGGTTTTGCGACGGCCATGATGGTTTTGGGCACAGAAGCATCATTGGAGCTTGCCAAGAAGGAACACTTGGCGATAATGCTAATCGAAAAGCAAGGCGACGGATTTAAGGTCTATTACAGCGACGCCTTCAAGCCTTTCCTTATTTAGTTTTTGGAGTAAACCATGACCTCTTTTATCGCGGCATTTGTGATCTTGTTAGTCTTCTTTTTGCTCATGTCGATTGGTTATCTCATCAAGCGCAAAGCCGTTGAAGGAAGTTGTGGCGGTTTAGGTGTTCTAGGGATTGAAAAAGCGTGTGATTGTGATGACCCTTGTGACAAACGTAAACGTCGTATGGCCGCTGAAGAAGCGCGTCGTGAAAAGTTAACGAAAGACCGCATTATCTAAATAGTCTTGATTCGATCATAGCCTCCGATTTAGGGGGCTATTTTTTTGCCTCGTATTTTCTTACACGGGTTAATCATTTGAGATTTATCCTTGGGATTAGAGTGGGATAGCAAGTTAATCTAAGCTGGAATGAGAATGCTTTTCATCATTAAGTGAGTGAAATATAAAGATAATTTGAGTTGGTCGATAAATTGTACTAGGCTAGAAGCTTGATTTAGATCAATCTTTTCACGCTTACCAAGGATAGTAACTTATGAAAGGTCATCCTAAAGTGGTTGGGCAACTGAATCGGGTGCTTACCTGTGAGTTGACCGCCATCAATCAATATTTCCTCCATGCCCGCATGTTTAAACATTGGGGCTTAGAGAAGTTAAACCACGTCGAATACAAAAAATCCATCCAAGATATGAAGCATGCCGATAAGCTCATCGAGCGAGTGCTGTTTTTGGAAGGTCTGCCGAATCTGCAACAACTCGAAAAACTTCGCATTGGTGAACATAGCCAAGAGATGCTCGACTGCGATCTGGCCATGGTGCAAGAGCAGCTTACATTGCTGCGTGATGCGATCAGCTTGTGTGAAGCCGAACAGGACTATGTGAGCCGCGATCTGCTGGAAGATATTCTCGAAGACGAAGAAGAGCACTTAGATTGGCTCGAGTCGCAGCAAGAGCTCATTACGCTAACCGGTATTCAAAATTATCTACAATCGCAAATTAGCGACCAATAGGAGCAAGATATGAAAGGCGATAAAGACGTTATCGATGCGTTAAATCGACTCCTAACGGGAGAACTCTCGGCAATGGATCAGTATTTTGTCCATGCCCATATGTACGAAGATTGGGGCCTGAATGAACTCTATGAGCGTATCGCCCATGAGTCAGATGATGAGAAAGCCCATGCAGCCAAATTAGTGCAGCGCATTTTATTCCTCGAAGGTACACCCAATGTTGCCGCCCGTGAGGCATTGAACATAGGTAAAGATGTAGAAGAGATGCTACGTAATGATCTCGCCTACGAATACAAGGTCGCGGACGATTTGCGCAAAGTGATTGCACTGTGTGAGCAGAAGCAAGATTACCAGACACGTGAAATCCTTGAAGTATTACTCGACGATACAGAGTCTGACCATATGTATTGGCTCGAAAAACAACTTGGGCTTATCGACCGTGTTGGGCTGCAAAACTACCTGCAAACTAAGATGTGAGCCTTAGATTGTTAGGTTGAGTAAATACCTAGGCCACTGAGTGTAATGGCCTAGGAAACTCAGTTATTAAGCATGTCTGTTGTTCCTCACACTTGTCTTGTTCTCTTTTTCAGCGCTAGGCCACATCTTATTGGCCCCAAATCTATCAGGAATACTTGATTACTGTTTTTATATACAGTATTTTGGCGTTGGAGGAATTCAACGTGCGAAAAATTATTCATATCGATATGGACTGCTATTTTGCTGCAGTGGAAATGCGCGACTTTCCTGAGTACCGTGGCAAGCCTTTAGCCGTGGGTGGCAGTAGCGACCGTCGCGGTGTTATCAGTACTTGCAGTTACGAGGCACGTAAATTCGGTGTACGTTCAGCAATGGCAACGGCTTATGCCTTTAAGTTGTGCCCTGAGCTGATTTTAGTACCAGGCCGGATGCAGGTTTACAAAGAAGTGTCGCTACAAATTCGTGAAATATTTTCTCGCTATACCCAATTAATTGAGCCGCTTTCCTTAGATGAAGCTTATTTGGATGTGAGTGAGTGCCAACAATATAAGGGCTCTGCGACCTTGATTGCCCAAGCGATTCGTCGCGATATCTTAGCCGAAACGGGTTTAACCGCATCGGCTGGTATCGCACCAGTAAAATTTTTAGCTAAGGTCGCCTCGGATCTGAACAAGCCAAACGGCCAATATGTCATTACGCCAGAGACGCTTTCTGAGTTTGTTAAGACCTTATCGCTGCGTAAAATTCCCGGTGTTGGTAAAGTCACCGCAGAAAAGCTCTCTTTGCTCGGGCTCAATACCTGTGGTGATGTGCAAGCTTATTCTAAACCTGAGCTCTTAGCGCGATTCGGTAAGTTTGGTGGTGTGTTGATTGAGCGTTCCCAAGGCATAGATGAACGGGGGATTTCTGCCGACAGAGAGCGCAAATCAGTGGGGGTTGAAACCACATTAGCAAAGGATATTTATAGCTTAGAGCAGTGCCAGCAGGTGATGCCGAGTTTGATCCAAGAACTGTCGTTGCGTTTAAGTCGCAGTGCTAAGGAACGCAAAATACATAAACAGGTGGTCAAACTTAAGTTTAACGATTTCAAGCAGACTACAATTGAGCACCGCAGCGATGAAGTCTCGATTGTAATGTTCTATGAGCTACTCGCACAGGCTATGGAAAGGCAAGAAGGCCGCGGCATTCGTCTATTGGGGATTTCAGTTGGCCTTACTGATTCTACTCTTGTCGTCGCCACAAGCTTAAACGGCCAGACTCAGCTGGATTTAGCACTCTAGCCGTTTATTGAGTCGATAAGCCGCAGACTCATGCCTGCATTGGCTCAATAAGCCTCGGGTGGATTCGCCAACATAAAATCAATTAACAGTCTGACCCGTAAGGGCAGGTTGTCCCGATCGCGATACATCAAGTAGGCGGTGCGCGGAATACCTTGCCACTCGGGCAGTATTTGAATGAGTTTGCCACTTCGTATCTGTTCACTCGCCATGCTGATGGGTATGAGTCCAATCCCAAGCCCCGCCACCACGGCCTGACAGGCAATCGCCATATCATCGACGGCTAGTTTGATATTCCCCCTTGGTTCAAACTCGACATTTTGCCCTGTGCTATTGTGCTGTAAACGCCACGTTTTTGTGGGCTTGGCGATGATAACCGGATGCTGATCCAGCTCTTCAATGGATTGCAGCGCATGCCACTGCGTTGCCGATGTGCTGGTGCAAAGTACAAAGCTAATCGTGGTAAGTGGCCTTGCAATCCAATCGGGATCTTTAGGTTCGCCCACTCGAAAGGCGATATCGATGGCGTTTTCACTGACATCGATATTCATGTTCGACAGACTTAAATCGATATCAATATTGGGATAATGCCGTTGGAAGGCGTTGAGTGATTCACCTAGCCAGCGATAGGTTGTATTGATGGGCGCCGAGATCCGCAATTTGCCAACCGCTTGATGTTTATCCGCATGCAACTCACCAGATACCTGGTTTAACTCGATAAATAGCGGGCCGCAGCGTTCGAGATACCGCTGACCTGTGGCGGTAAGGTTGACTCTATGGGCGTCTCTGTGCAGTAAACGCAGACCTAAGGATTGTTCTAACAGATTGATTCGACGGCTTAAGGTTGAAGGTGGAATGCCTAAGTGCTGCGCCGCGAGCTTAAAACTCCCTTGCTGTGCCACCACCCAAAATAAGCGCATATCGTCTAAGGAATAATTAAGTTTCATATTTGGAATTTAAGCTCTCAATCTTGTTGGTTTTAATAATATATGAAACTTATAAACTAAGCTCAATCCCAATTACCTCCCTAGAGGCCGATATGAAATCCCATACACCTTACATGACATTCGTTTGTCTACTGATTTGCGTTTTTAGCTGGGGCAGTGTGTTTCCGATTGCTAAGCGAGTGCTGGAGGAGATGTCAGGAGAGTCCCTCGTCTTCTGGCGTTTTACCATTGCGGCTGTGACTCTAGCGTTATATATCGTTTTTACTCGTCAGGCTTGGCCCAAATTGAGTTTGGTGCAATATATTGTCATAGCGTTAGTGGGTGTGATTGGTGTGGGCGGCTTAAATCTGGCGTTATTTAATGGCCTGCAGCATACCTCTGCTGCCAATGGTGCCTTGATTATGGCGCTCAGCCCGCTGGTGACTTCAATCGTCAATGCGCTATTACAGCGTGAATGGCTCAGCAGACAACAAGTGTTTAGCTTAGTGGGTGGATTGGCGGGCGTACTGCTAGTGATCACCAACGGTAGTGTGCAGCAGTTGCTCAACTTTAGTTTTAACCAAGGTGATGTGATGATTGCCGCCGGCATGTTGGCGTGGAGTGGTTATACCATTTGTTCGCAACGGGTCGGCCATTGGTTGCCTGTGTTGCCCTTTACCTTGCTGAGTATGATAGCTGCCAGTGTGTCTATGTCCGTGGTTGGGCTTGGCCGAGGTGAGTTTCACCCTTGGCTGGAGTTGATGGAACTGTCGGCAACGGCTTTTTCTAGCGTGCTCTACATAGGTTTGTTCGCCACTGTGCTCGGTTATCTGTTTTGGATTAACGGTGTTAAGGCGCTTGGCCCCGCTAAGGCATCGATTTTTTTTAATCTCGTGCCCGTTTTTGCAGCATTAACGGCGTTAGCCATGGGGCAGGCGGTGACGGAAATTCAATTGGTAGGGATGCTGATAGTGATCCTTGCGTTGATGTTACCTATGTTAGTCAACTTACGCGCGGCAAGAGGCTTAGTGGTTAAGCGCTGCTAATCGGTGCTAGCTTTGCTGTTTAAATATAAGGGAGCACCTGAATTCAGATAATCACTGCGACAGGTTTATGCTCCCTTATTCGTTTGAGGGGACCTTTCAAACATCACTGATTTACAAAAGGTAACTTATATAAAAGCTTTCACTCTCAACAAATTACAGTTTAAAGCGGCTGACCAGCGCAGTGAGATTACTCGCCATTGACGAGAGTTGTACGCTTGCTGCGTAGATTTCATCAGTGGTTCGTAGACTCTCCTCCGACTGTTCGGCAATGTGTTGAATATTTTGATGGCTCTCATTGGCCATAGTGGTTTGCGCTTTGGCTGCGAGGGCGATTTGATTGTTCATCTCACTAATTTGGCTCACCATTTCTGCAATATGCGCTAAGGCTTCACCGGCATTACTGGCGGCTTCTACGCTTGAGATAGCCTTTTCATTACCGATATTAATCGCTGCCACAGCGCTTTGAGTGCCATTTTGCACATTGGCGATCATCAATTTAATTTCTTCGGTTGATTGGTGAGTCTTAGAGGCAAGGGAGCGCACTTCATCGGCAACCACTGCAAAGCCGCGTCCTTGTTCGCCCGCGCGCGCCGCTTCAATTGCAGCATTAAGGGCTAATAGATTCGTCTGTTCGGCAATGGCTTGAATCACCTCAAGCACGCGGCCAATATGTTGGCCTTCCTGTTCGAGTTTATTGATCTGCATTTCTGCCGTGCCTACATCTCCCGCAAGTTCACGAATCACATTGATGGTTTTTTTCACTCTTGCCTGACCGTCGGCGGTAAATACGTCGGCTTGTTTAGCGGCATCGGCGGCATGACTGGCACTGACTGATACTTCTTGCACGGATGCGGCAATATGATCGCTGGCATCGGCGATTCTGTGGGTGGCAGCTTGTTGATCCATCAAGTTATGTTTTGCTGATGCGCTGGTTTTGGCTAGACCTTCGGCAGCGGTGTTGAGCTCTGATGTAGACTGTTTAAATTGCGAGATAATACCGTGTAAGTTATCGAGAAAATGATTGAATGCCTTGGCGAGATCACCAAGCTCGTCTTTAGAGGTTAAGTGGACTCGTTCGGTCAAATCGCCATCACCATCGGTAATGTCGTGGATTTTTGCGAGTAAAACCGCCAGCGGTTTGCTGATGAGTTTAGGCAGTGCAACGATAAAGAGTATGCAGATCAAGAGACTGATGGCTAAGGCTATTAACTGCATCTGTTGTCCATGATTGGCATCATCATCTACTTGGGCTATCGCTGCGGTAGTATTACTATTTAAATCATTGATTAAATGATTAATGTTCTGGTGTAGTTGCTCGAATTGCGTTGCTGCTTGACCGAAACTAAGATCAATCGCCGTCGTTCTACCGTTACGGCCATTTTGGGTGCGTTGATTACTGATTTCTGTGGTTGTCGCTCGCCAATTATCGAAACTGTGATTTAATTCATTGAGCTTATCTTTAGCGAGGGGACTTGTGGTCACATCGGCAAACTTATCAATATGTTCTTTAACCAGAGAGATACTATTAGTGTGCTGCTTTAAAAGGTCGTTGTAAGAGTCTGTGCCCACGTTAACAAACATCAGGCTGCGCTCGGCCACTTGAGCTTGATAAAGCTCTTTATCGGCCTGTAGGAGTTCAGATTGGCTAGGTAAGTATTCAAGCGCGAGTGTATTCGCGCTGTGATTTAAGGCTTTGAGTCCTAAAATACCAGTTGAAGAGGCGAAGATGACTACGCCAGCGAGTAGCAGACTCGGATAAGTCAGTTTCTGATTAACGGATAGATCTTTATACCATTCCATAGTCACGCCCTCCTTGATTGATGCACTGAAAAGGTGAGAGCCGCAATAACCTCTGTGGTAAGAGGATGCAGCCCATCACTGGCGTTCTCTGGTAATTAGAGTCCAAATTGATCTAGGTTGATCCCAATCGTGATAGCACCAATTGCAGCATCGCCATCCATCACTGGAATAGAAATTTGTACTAGATAGGCTTGGGAGCTCTCGTCAAATTTGACCGGACCTATGTGTTTATCGCCTTTGCCATTGGCGAATGATTTTTGCCATTTATCCTCATCACCCTGCCAATAATCTGAAGTTTTACTGATCATGGCGACGTTCGCGCCTTGATTGTCCATGAGGAAAATTTCTTGGTAGTAAGGTTTGCTGGCTTCGAAGGTCGTGAGAAACTTGGCCGCTTCGTTGTTCATCAGGGATGACATAAAGTCATCAATACCTGCGGTGGCAATCCATTTTTCATCTAATGTTTTGATTGAATCTAAGCTTTTGCCTTGGGCATTTTGCGCTTTAACAGCATTCACCAGTACCACTTCTCTGCCTAATGGCATCAGTGAATCGGCTAGGTCTATAACGGCTTTGGGGACTTCTTCGGCGAAACTGAGGTTACTGCTGAGCAGTAGTGCAGCGGCTGACAAGATTTTACCAAATTTCATGATCTCTATTCCTTAAGGTCACAGTATTGAAGGGGAAAGCGGTTATCTCTAAAAGCGCGATAAGCAAAAATACGTTAGGGTCAGACAGAACAACTATAGTAGAAAATTCAAGTTATTCAGTTCTTTCATAAAAATTTTATCGATGGCATTTCTACACAAATAGAATCCGCGGTAAAAAATAAGGCCACATCTGACTTGAGCAGATATGGCCTTGAATTGAGTGAGCTAGGGTAAGGTTAGAATATTAAGCCTTGACTGGAATACGCTCGAGTACGGCTAATAATAAGGTCCAATATTGGCCGACTGTGGTGATGTTTACCATTTCGTCTGGACCGTGTGGATATCGAATGGTGGGACCAATCGAGACCATGTCCATGTCTGGATAGGGTTTCTTGAATAGGCCACACTCGAGACCTGCATGGATCACCATGATCACTGGCTCTTTGTGGTAAATGTCTTGATAGGTTTCGCGCACTATTGCCATTACAGGTGAGTTGTTATCTGGCTTCCAGCCTGGGTAAGCACCGCTTAAATCGATATCGGCTCCGGCTAAGTTGGTCAGCGCAGTTAACATGCCTTCGACTTGAGTACGGCCAGAATCGATCAGCGAGCGGATAAGGCACAGGATAGTGACTTCTTCATCGTTAGTGCTGATAACGCCAACGTTGAGCGAGGTTTCAGTCACACCTTCGACTTCATCACTCATGCGGATCACGCCGTTCGGGCACACATGCAGCAAATCGATCAGGGTATTTTGGCTGTTTTCGCTCATCACACGTTTTGGCGTGGGGATAGTGTTTAACACTAAACGCATATCGGGATCGGCAATGGCGAGTTCGGTGCGGATAAGCGCTTCAAACTCAGCGACTTTTTCGTTTAAGGCGCTGACGTTTTCTTCTGGCAACATAAAGCTGATGTTGGCTTCACGTGGGATCGCATTACGCAGTGAACCGCCGCTAAATTGGGTCAACTCCAACGCTAAATCATCTGCGTTTTCAAAGAGGAAACGCGCCAATAGCTTGTTGGCATTACCACGACCTAAGTGAATGTTCACACCAGAGTGACCCCCTTTTAAGCCAGATAAGTGCAGGCTAAAGGCTGAGTAACTTTGCTCAGAGGCTTGCCACACCATAGGCAGGGTGATTTGAGCATCAACGCCACCGGCGCAGCCCATGTAGATTTCACCTTCTTGCTCTGAGTCGGTATTGATCAGAATATCAGCGTCTAACATGCCAGCCTGTAAACCGAAGGCGCCTGTCATGCCCGCTTCTTCATCTATCGTCAGCAGCACTTCTAATGGACCGTGCTTGATATCATCAGAGCCTAAAATGGCTAAAGCCGATGCCATGCCAATACCGTTATCTGAACCTAAGGTTGTACCCTTGGCTTTAACCCAATCGCCATCGACATAAGCTTCGATAGGATCTTTAGTAAAATCATGCACTTTATCGGCATTTTTTTGTGGCACCATATCGATATGAGCTTGAATAACCACTATTTTACGATCTTCCATACCCGGCGTCGCAGGTTTACGGATGATCAAGTTGCCAACGGCATCCTCAACGACGGCAAGTTGTTTGCTTTTAGCCCACGCTTGAATGTGCTGGCTTAAGGCTTGCTCATGCTTAGATGGATGGGGAATCGCGCAAATTTGTTCGAACCATTGCCATAATGGCTGCGGGTATAACTGACTTAAGGCTGTCACTTGAGTGTCCCTCATAAGGTCTTGTGGGTATAGGGCAAATTTGCGGCCATTCTACCACATTCTGTGCAGCCAAATAATCTCAGCGTCACAGGCTTTTGGTGAGCTGGCAGCCAAAGTTTCCAGTTCGATTTTTTCTGGGAGTGTCGGTACCACTTTTAGATTGGTAATTAAGCGATAGAGCGGGAATAATGCAGGCACAATAATGAAAAAGGATGGGTCATGTTTCAAGTTAACTTCGTTGATGTAAAAGCAGAAAATGCCATTTTTGATGGTGAAGGCTGGGATGCGGTTGTGGTGGTGACGCCCGATCTGGATTCTATCGGTTTTGATGAGATAGGTTTATTGGCTCAGCACGGTGCCCACGTGGATAAGCGCGTGGGTAAGAGCCCGACATTACTGTTTGCCCCAGGGCTTGCGGGAGGGCGTTTGATCATTGCCCCTGTCACCCAAGTGAATGACGAGTATGTGGACGTGCGAGTCTATGCCAATGCTGCAAGGGCTGCGATTGCCATTGCAAAAGACGCAGGCGCAAAACGTCCATTGTTATATGTAGTGCCATCGAAGGACTCACGTTTTAGTTTTGCCTCTGAAGTCGCAGCATTAGCCTGCGGTCAAGAACTGTGGCAAACCTTAGAGCTGCGTGAAGCGACTGGCTTAACGCCTGCATTTGAGGCCATAGGGTTATTATCTTCATCAACCCATAACAGCAATTTGCTCAATGCCTTAGAAGCTGGCCGCCTATTAGCGCGGGATTTGTGTGGTACTGAACCTGAGCGCATGTCGGCTAAAGCCTTTGCCGATTATTGTCTGCAATCCTTAGCGGGCAGCGTGATCAAAACCGCAGTGGTAGAAGATAGAGATATTTTAGAGCGTGATTATCCGCTACTCAGCGCCGTGGCGCGTTCTTCTTTTGCCGTCGGTCGTCATCAGCCTCGCGTGGTGAAACTAGAGTATCTGCCGGAGGGTCAAGTGACTCGCACTTTCCTGTTTGCGGGTAAGGGCGTGATTTACGATACCGGCGGCGCCGATCTGAAAGTCGGCGGCGCTATGGCGGGTATGAGTCGTGATAAAGGCGGCGCTTCTGCCGTGGCGGGTTTATTTAAAACTCTGTCAATGCTAAAGCCTAAAGGTATTCGAGTGATTGCCGAGTTAGGTTTAGTGCGTAACAGCATAGGCAGCGAAGCCTTCGTGACCGATGAAATTATTACGAGCCATGCGGGTGTGCGGGTACGAATTGGTAATACGGATGCTGAAGGGCGCTTAGTGCTGGCGGATTTACTGAGCCATTTACGCATCAAAGCCGTGTCGGCAGTGAAGCCTGAGATGTTTTCGGTAGCAACACTCACAGGTCATGTCGTGCGTTGTTATGGCAGCTATCCCGCGGCGGTGGAAAACTCAGTGGCGAGTTCACAGCAATGCGCTGTCACTTTACAACAGCAGGCGACTCAATGGGGCGAACCCTTTGAAGTGTCTACATTACGCCCTGAAGACTTCGCTAAGATCCGCGATGTGTCAGGCGCTGCTGAAATATTATCTTCCAATAATGCGCCATCATCGATTACCGCCCGTGGACATCAATATCCCGCGGCGTTTTTACTGAAAGCGTCGGGGCTATTTGACCATGGTGTAACAGCCCCTATTCCATTGGCTTACATACACTTAGATATCGCAGGCAGTGCAACAGAAGGTGATCCGCTCTACGGCAAACCTACAGCGAGTCCGCTGGTGGGCTTGTATCAATATCTGATCAATCGCTAACGATTTGTGGTAACAAATAGAAATAATTCTGTAATATCTTATTTATTAGATATTTACAGGGTTATTTCTGTTTTTCTGTGAAGCAGGTCGCCATTAACCTCACTATAATTGTGTAATTTAATTACATTAAAAAGCCTTAATCAAAAAAAATACAAATAAAGGTTGTAATAAAACTACAAATCCATATAATTACTTTCGTGGATTAGGCACTACGCCTTTCCTCTCTAGTCTATCCAGGATGGATATTTTTCTCCAAGGACCTGAGTGACAAGTCGTCTCAACGGATATGAGAATCTCTAGTTCCAAGGAACCGAGCCAAGCTTCACTAGAGTACTTAATCACAACTAATTTAGGAGTATTGACTATGTCTTATACAGGCAACAACCATATTTATTGGCAAAACACTTGGTTTAACACTGATGTTTTGCGTGGCGGTTTATTCGCCATGAGCTTTAAGGCCTAACCCTCCTTAAAGTTTGAGTTTCCATCATCCATCAACCTTTGTATCGCCTTTTTTGGCGTGTTTAGACTCAAGTAGCACATTGATGTTTTTGCATGAATATGCCAGGTTTTTCCCGCTAGCGCGGTAATGTACTTCCCCGAAAGGGACGCTTGAAATATGTCTTTGCCTGCTCATTGAGCAGGCTTTTTTTTGTCTTTTTTTCGCTTAAGCATTTAACGGTTTTGCCTGATGGCAATGAGCGTAAACGGTTCGTTTTAGAAGTGATGCGGTATGGACAACAAATGGATAAGGGGTTCAATATACAAGCTATCGGCCTATCGCTTGTGCACTTGTTACTCAGGGACTGTTTATGGACACTAAGCTGTTTTTTCAAAATGGTAAGTTAACACTGGATATCAACCCCAGTGAGATGCGAATGTCGCATTGGGTTTATGCGCCAGTGTTAATCAATACTGAAACGGCGGAAGTGCTTTTTGATTTATCAGGGAAGGGCTGGGATTTTCGGTCTGCAGAAGAAAATGGTGATGACATCATTTTAAAACTTGCCCGTTATCCTGATGCGAACAACGTATTTAGGCTCGTTCTGAATATATCAAAAGACCGAGCAAGCCTTAACGGTAATATTTTTTCAATTAATGATGTGTGTAAGGTATTAGAGGATATTGCCTAACAAGTGATATATGGATGTCTTAATTTTTATATATAAATCATAGCTTTTAATCTGCAAAGATATATGTGGCAAACCCTACCCAACTTAATAGTAAAAGCGTTATGGCAATCCAAGTCGCGGTGGTGAACTGACGTTGAGATTCGAATAACTCGTCTGAATCCTCTAGTTCATCAGTGTCATTAACTGTGCGAGATTTTGCTCTCAACTGTTGTTTACGTGCTTTATCCCGTTCGCGAGCTTTGGCTTTTTGCAGCTTTTTATATTCAGCTATGCCTTTTTCAATCCCTTGGGCAATGAGTTTAGTTTGCTCTTTGGTTTGGCCCGGCTTTTGGGTGGCTTTGGCTGCGACTAGTGCTTCTTGTTGAGTTTCTGTCGAGATAGTGGGTTTCATCTGGGCTCTGCCTAAATTAATGCGGCTGTGGCTAAAAGGTGATAGCTAAAGTGTAAACGCAGCGATTATACCCACATTAGACCTCAAAAACGTAAGATGAATATCTTCTTTCCATTAAAAAATCAGTGGGTGTCCACCCTGTGGGGCGGGGATATATACGGGCTCGTAGTCCCATACTTCCCTAATGGTATCAACCGACAGTGCATCGGATGGCTTGCCTTCACTGACTATTCGCCCTTGTTTTAACACAATTAATTGATCGCTATAGCGCGCTGCTTGGTTTAAGTCATGCAGTACCACTATTACAGTGTAGCCTTGTTGGTGAGCTAAGTTTTGGGCTAATTCAAGTACTCTGTGCTGCTGGGCAAGATCCAACGCCGATGTTGGTTCATCCAGTAATAGTACGGGTGGAAACGGCGATTGCCTGAGTTGAGTTAAGACTCTGGCGAGTTGGACTCGCTGTTTCTCGCCGCCTGAGAGGGTTGGATAGCTGCGCTTAGCCAGGTGGGTTAAGCCCACTTGCGCCAGTTGCTCGGCAACTAACGCATCTCCTTCTATCTTACTGATGGTTAAGGGATATAAGCCCATTGCTACGACTTCTGACACAGTGAAGGGAAAGGTGAGACTGGCGTGTTGCGGCAGTACAGCTAAGGATTTTGCCAGCTCGCTCCTAGGCCAATCCGCCAGTTGGCTATGGCCTAGCCGTATACTTTGCCTTGGTGTGCTGATTTCTTGGCAAAGGGCTTTAAGCAGGGTGGATTTACCCGCACCATTTGGGCCGAGTAGGGCTGTTACTGCACCCGATTGAAACTGTACATTAATATCACTGAGCACGGTTTTTGGACCGATGTTGACATCGAGCTGACAAATGCTGAGCTGGGTGCGATCAAATTGCGCCTTGGCTGAATAAGTTGTCGATTGTGATGGTTGATTTGCAAAGGATGTTGCAGCCATAAAAACTCGCTTAGATTAGCTTACTGCGCTGTTGCAGTAGTAAAAAGATGAAGAAAGGCGCACCGATGAGCGCGGTGACGAGTCCAACGGGTAACTCGGCAGGCGGTAAAAAAGCGCGCGCGCCGATATCGGCCAATGCCAATAGGGCTGCACCTAAAAGTGCGCTGATGGGCAGCAGTTGGCGATGATCTGGGCCTAACATCATGCGCACTAAATGCGGCACGACGAGGCCGATAAAGCCGATAATTCCTGTTGCAGCTACACTTACGCCAACCCCTAAGGCGCAAAGCAAAATAAGCCTAAGTTTGAGCCTATCGACATCTATCCCTAAGTGGCGTGCTTCGGATTCGCCAAGCAGCAAGGCATTAAGTGCCGCCGCATCTTGGTGGAATCGCCAACTCAGTAGCGCTAAGGTCACAAGACACAGACTGACATATAGCCACTGCGCACCTGCAATCGATCCCATTTGCCATAGGGTTAAGTCACGTAGCGCCATGTCGTTGGCAAGATATGTGAGAACACCTATTCCTGCGCCTGCCAGCGCAGCTATGGCAACACCCGACAAAAGTAATAATACGACCGATGTACCTGTTGGGCTGCTGGCGAGTCGGTAGACGATAAGGGTGGTCACTAATCCCGATGCAAACGCACTGATGGGGATCATCAACGGATTCGCGTTGGGTAACAGCACGATACAGATGGCTGCGCCAAGTGCTGCGCCGGATGACACTCCGATAATACCGGGATCCGCTAAGGGATTGCGAAAAAGCCCCTGCATTACCGCGCCGCACTGTGCGAGCGTAGCGCCTACTGCTAACGCCAGTAATGTCCGTGGTAAGCGCACATTGTTGATTACTAGTTGCTCGTGGGGCGCAATATTGCCGATATTTTGCTGGGTAGCCCAATTGAACACTGCATTTAGGGCGTCGACAAAGCTGATGCTAACAGGGCCAGTGCTGACCGAGAGTAAGCCGCTTAGGGCTAACAGTGTGACTAGACTCGGCCAGAGCCAGCGGTTGAGGAACATCTCAAATATCCTTTCTATTTTTATCTGGGGTTAATTAGTGCTAACTGTACTCATCGCTGCGTTTGTGAATGGTTTTGCTTGAGCAATGTGCTGGCGAGCGTATCCGCGGCGCTTATGGCACTGATGCCTAAACCACCGAGAAGGGCTTGCGGTGCTAGTGTTTGAATATGGCCGTTTTCACCTGCTGGGGTATGGGCGAGTAGTGGCATCTCTTTCAACAGTTCTTGAGCAATTTGTGCATTAGTTTGATCTGTGGGTTTATCGCTACGCTTTGACAGCAAAATAATGTCGGGCTGCAAGGACAGAATCCCTTCTTGAGACATGCTTTTGTAGCCATCAAACTCGGCGATATTTTGTGCTCCAGACAGCTCGATAATAGTATCTGCGGCTGTGCCTTTACCGCCAACCCGTGCACCGCGGCCTTCTTGTAACAGCATGAAGAGAATTTTTGGCTGAGAGCCCGCATCGCGCACTTGTTGTTTTTTACCCGCTAAGCTTTGCAGTTGTTGATGTAAATCTTGTTTTAATTTAACCGCATGTTCTTGGCGATTGAGTAAGTGACCTAAGGTATCCACATTGTTCATCAGTTGTGGTTCATCATTTGTTGCGGGTAATTGCACGACTTGGATATTCGCCTGTTTTAATACCTTAAGTGTGGTTTCTGGTCCCATCACATCTGAACCGACAACCAGCGTTGGGGAGAGGGCAATAATGCCTTCGGCGGAGAGCATTCTGTGATAACCAAGCTTAGCCACATGGCTCAAACTTTCAGGCACATAGCTGGTGGAGTCGATGGCGACTAGCTCATTGCCTGCGTCGAGGGCGAGCACGAGCTCTGTGACTCCTGTACCTGCACTCACGAGTCTTATCTCTGGCTCGGCACTCAGTTCAGCGCTAAAAACGCTTGAGGATAGTAAGGTCGTAAGTGCTGACGTGAAAAAAATAATTTTTTCCAATGCTTTATATGTGCGTCTATGTTGATAACGTTGAGCAATGGAACCTTTGTTTACTGGTATTTTAGTTGCTTGAAACAACATGGTTAAACTCCTAATACAACTTGTTCGCCACAGGCTTAGATGCCGTTTTTTGATGTCAGACTTTTGCTTTCTCGTTTAAATGGCTGGTTCGGATACGCTAGTGCTCCATCAAAATTTGGGTCTGACTGATGGACTGCGTCTGTAACAGTGCAAGCAGTTGCATCAAAGGTTCCACTGGCGCGGCTTTGTCGGCGGCAATGACAACCGTCGCCTTCGGCATAGTCTGAAAATGTGCAGTAAATTCAGTGGTAAAAGTGGCTAAGTCATCAAACTCTTTGCCATCAATAGCCCAATAAGGCGCTGTTGCCATGATATTGATGGCAATTGTTTGTTTGTTGTCGATTGCCGTGATAGCTGAGCTTGGGCTTTGTGGCACATCTACCGGCAAACTCAATAATTGGCTATTTGCCGTCAGCAGTAAAAACACCAGCACGATAAAAATAATGTCGATTAACGCGGTTAAATCTAGGCTCGGAAGTTGCTCAGGCGAAGCAATGCCAGCCTGCGATAAGAATGATTTATCTGCACTTATCATGTCTGTGGCTCAATTTGAGAATGGGGCTTGGATGCTAATTTTTGCTCGACGCTGGTTTTACTGACTCGGGTGAATGCTTGGTAATGATTGGCATCAATTGAAATATCTTCGATACCCGCTAACCAGAGATTGAGTTGATTGAGCACATGCCCAGCGCGCAGGCATTGGCCTTGAGTCCAGATCCCAAAAAGATGGGCGGCGGTAATGGCGGGCACGGCGATCATGAGTCCGGCTGCTGTGGTGTTCATCGCAAGGCCCAGTCCAGCACTGAGTTGTGCTGGCGTGACAGGGCCTTGTGATTGCCCGAGTTGGGCAAACATTTCGATGAGTCCCAATACTGTGCCGAGCAAACCGAGTAGTGGACTAATGATGCCAATCACTTGTAAAACCTTGAGTCCGGCTTGCAAGTCGCGTTGTTGCTTATTGAGCCATAGACTGAGTAATTCTTCCCTTAGCACTTTTGGCTGGTGGACTTGTTTGAGTAACAAGGTCGCGCCACGGGCGAGTAAATCTTGCTGTGCGCTGGTTTGCGCTAGCAGGGCGCTAACGTTTTCAGTGGTTGCCGCTGAGCTTGATTGACGCAATGCTTTTACCCAGGCCTGTTTTTTGGGCCAGATTGACAGCAAAGTTTGATGCAAAAACAAGGCGCTACGTTCAAGGCAGATCATCAAAGCTAAAAAAGCACATAACAACAAGGGCCAAGTGAGCACGCCAAGCTGAGTCTGTAGGGTTGAAAAATCAGTTACGGGCATTAAGCCTCTCCAATCGATTGAAAAAGTAGTTTT
Organism: Shewanella sp. SW32; assembly: GCF_025653365.1. Classification (NCBI taxonomy): domain Bacteria; kingdom Pseudomonadati; phylum Pseudomonadota; class Gammaproteobacteria; order Alteromonadales; family Shewanellaceae; genus Shewanella; species Shewanella sp. SW32. The sequence continues at coordinate 53,126 of NZ_JAKKSJ010000012.1, forward strand.
ATATGTAAGTTAGTAAAACAAAAATCAGGCTAGTTGTGCGGTGGCTAATACTCCACGAGCTAACTTCCCACGAGCTAATTTTTCAGTGGCAACATTGGGCCTGTTAGTTGAGCGCGAAGCGAATAGGCACTCTGACCTTATAATGACTCGCTAGCCTTTGCGCTGGCGCCGCAAATTGCCAGTTTTCAACTGCATCTAACGCGGCTTGATCTAACAGACTGAACCCTGAGCTTTTTACTAACGTCAGTGCCAGTTGCTCACCAAGTTCGTTAAACATCACTTCTATGGTTGCGGTGCCTTCTAGCCCTTTTTTACGCGCTATCTTTGGATAAGTCGGTTGCGGTGGTGCTGCAGCGAACAGCGGTTTGGCTAATTCCACTATGTTAGTTTGGGCACTGTCAGTTGTTGCACTGGCTACATTTGGGGTCGCTTTTGCATCAACTTTGGCAGCGTTAGCGATTAAATCCATTTGTGCTGTTTTTGGTTCTGTTTGTTGTTCAACTTGTTCAAGTCGCTTATGTGCTAAAGCACTTGGTTCTAAATCGTTCGTCGCTAAAGGAGCTGTATCCGGAAGATTGTTAGCCGTGGGTTTTGTTGCTGAAGATTTTTTGGCGAGTTGGCTGTCAATTCGTTGATCAGCTTTAGTTTTCGGGATAACCGCCTTATCGACAGATTCTGCTGTTGATACTTTTTGCGCTGTAATGTTTTTTTGCACTGTACTGTTCACAGTGGCTACTTTGGCGTCTGTTTGCTTGATGGGCTCTGCATTCGTGTTGCTTGTAGCGCTAGTCGCGGTAGAAAAATTAAGGGTGACAGTATTCGCGCTGGGAGTGAGTGATGCTTGGTTTACGCTCGATGTTTGGGCGCTTGGCTGCATAGTCATAGCGGGTTGCGAGGCGATAACACCCGTCTGGATGGCAACCGTTAACGCGCCAAAGGCAAGATATCGTTTTGGTGTCACAGCAACCTCTTTTTCCAATGAAAGCCATTTTCCTAATTAAGATATCTCAATATAAACAAGATCGCAAATGATAATGATTTGCATTTGATCTATTTTATTATCTCAGGTAGAGTGCCTGCAATAGCTCGAATGAGCGCTTAAAAAAGCAGCTAAACCGACAATTTATCCTACTTTATGGGTACTGATTGCCTTGGGCTCGATCTGGAAGGGGTTCAATCTCGAAAGAGCCAAATCTGGAATGGATCATCTGTAACAGACTCAATCTCGAAAGGATTGGCGTCTGGAAAGAGAGTCTAGGCTCAGTATTAAATTGCACGGAAACAGCTGAATATCACTTGAGGATGAAGAGATGAAAAAAAAGCCGTTAGTGATCGCCATGGCGATAGCACTGAGTGGTACGGCCCTAAGTTTTACGTTAGCGGCAGAGGAAAGTGTTAAGCCTGTTGTTCAACAGGATGCGAATAAAAAACTGGTCACGACTGAATTTGATGAAGTATTGGTGAGTGCAACACGCATCAGTGAAAAAGCTTCCGAAACCAGCCGTAGCGTGGCAGTAGTGGATGAAGAGCAACTTACGGTCGCCCAAGCATCATCAGTTGCCAATGCCCTTAAAAATGAGGCGAATATTACGCTGACCAATGGCCCAAGAGCGTCATCTCAAGGGGTTGAAATCCGTGGTTTAAGTGGCGATCGTGTGTTGCAAACAATTGACGGCGCAAGACAAAATACCAGCTCTGGTCACAGAGGTACTTACTTTATGGACCCAGAGTTGCTCAAATCCATCGAAGTGCTGCGCGGCCCTGCCAGTAGCTTGTGGGGCAGTGGTGCCCTCGGTGGCGTCGTAGCGCAGAATACTAAGTCGGCACAAGATTTTTTAGCACCAGACGAGACCTTTGGTGGTTATTTCAAACAAGGTTATGAGACCAATGGCTCCCGCACTAAAACCAGTGGCGCTATTTATGGTCAACAAGACAGCATCGATTGGTTACTCAATGGTTCCTATTACGATTCAAACAATATAAAAACCGGTAATGATGAAACTCTAAACAACAGTGCATCCCAAGGCAGCAGTGGTTTAGCTAAATTCGGTTGGCAAGCCGACGAGGCATCACGGTTAGAGTTATCTGCAAGAGCCAGCAAAAACAATGAATTAGTACCGAGCAATCCTTCTGCTGCTGTGAGTAGTTCAGTGCCTTTGGTGCGTCGCAAAACTGACGATCAAAACCTCACCCTAAACTACAGTCTCAATCCTGCTAATAACCCGTATCTGGATACTAAGATGCAAGTGTATTGGAACAGTACCGACTACGATGAAGACCGTATTACGAAAGGTCAGCAAGACAGTACTGAGTTCCGCACTGTGGGGATTAACCTTAATAACAGTTCGCGTTTAGGTAATACTCTGTTGACCTACGGGGTCGATGGTTTTCGCGATACCATAGAAACGACGCGTGATGATTCGGGCCAAGTGGGCCAGCGTCCAGAGAATATCGATGGCGAAACCACAGTATGGGGCGCTTTTACGCGGGCAGATATTGAGTTGACTAAGACGTTAAATCTTGATGCGGGTCTGCGTTATGACAGCTTTAAAAATGACAGCCATAATCTCAACTTATCCTCAGATGACAATGAGTTATCACCATCGCTTGGCTTGGTGTGGCAGACTCAGCCTTGGCTGACCTTAAGCGCCCGTTACGATCAAGCCTTCCGCGCACCTACGGTAGAGGAAATGTTTTCCAGCGGCACCCATTATTGTATCCCGCCAATCCCCGGATTTTTACCCCAAGGTTTATGTAACACCTTCGCTGTGAATTCGGATCTAAAAGCAGAGACTGCGCGCAATAAAGAAATCAAAGCGGACTTACGTTTCAGTGAGTTAGCGGGTGATGATGAACTGGCGCTAATGTTTAACGTTTTCCGTAACGATGTGGACGATTTTATCGTGCAGCAAGTGTCTAATCCTTGGCGTGGCATTCCTGGATTCGAGCAAACGACCTCATGGAATAACGTTGAAGATGCACGTTTAACAGGTTTTGAAATTAGCGGTCGTTACCGTATTGGCCAAACTCGCTTAGCGATGAATTACGGCCAAACCCATGGCGAAGATCGTCAAACGGGCGATGACATAGAAGGTATACCCGCCAATAAGTTCAATGTCGATTTATCCCAAGGCATTATGGAAGGCGACATGAAACTCGGCACTCGCGTCACTTATGTGGCGACTCAGTCGAATACGCCTGACGGCTTTAAAGTGGCGAAATACGACGATTACACCCTATGGGATGTGTATGTTGCGTGGGAACCGACTATGGGACCCATGGCGGGCGTGAGAGTGGATTTCGCAATCGAAAATATCGGTGATGAGAAGTATCAACAAGCGTGGCAAACCTTGTATCAACCGGGTCGTAATATGAAGTTATCGGCGCGCTATATGTTCTAAGCCACTCAATAGTCACTACCGCTGGAGACAGTAAAATGAAGATGACACTCGATACCGAGCTCGATGTCGCGCCAGATTTAAACTCTGAGCAACGTCAGCTAAGTGAGCAACAGGCGCAATTGCGACAACGATTTGAACAACAAGCTGATTTAATGCCAGCGCAGCTCGCCAGTGAATTAGGCATTGCCGAGCTTGAAGTGGTTGCTGCGCTGCCGCCCGAACAAGTGGTGTTTGTTCCGTTAACTCAGCTCGATACATTACTGCAAGCCTTACCCAAATGGGGAAAGTTAACCACTATTGTGATGTTATCTGGCAGCGTATTTGAATTTAAAGGGGATTTCCCCGAGGGGAAATACGCCCACGGTTATTACAACCTCTACAGCAAGGGCGACGGTTTGCATGGTCATCTCAAATTAGATGCCATGCGCGGCATCGCCTTGATCAGCAGACCTTTTAGAGGCAGCGAGAGCCATTCGATTAACTTTTTCGGCAGTGAGGGTGAGGTGGTGTTCAAAGTGTATTTAGGTCGAGATAAACAAAGAGCACTGTTTCCTGAGCAAGTTCGCCAATTTAAAGCGCTCGCGACTGCCTTTGCCTCGGTGCAATCACACATCTGAATTGCAGCATTAACAAAAGTATTAAGGAAAACAGCAAATGAAGCCTGAAATTACCGAACAAGAACAGCGTTTAAGAGACAAACTCTTACCCGAAATCGAAGCCTTTAAACAGCAGCGCGAGACCTTGCAACTGGCCACCATTGGTACAGATGGCCAGCCGAATGCGAGCTATGCGCCCTTCGCACTGGCAGATGATGGTTTTTATATTTTGGTGAGTGACTTAGCCCGTCACGGTCATAATTTAAAGCACTCATCTAAGGTCTCTGTGATGTTAGTTGAAGACGAAACTGCGGCCAAATCGGTTTTTGCCCGCAAGCGTTTAACCTTCGATGCGATTGCCGAGGCAGTGCCCCGCGATACGCCCGCCTTCAGTAAAGGTGTTGGTGTGTTATCGGCACGTTTTGGCGAAATGTCCGATAACCTTGCGGCGTTAACCGATTTTAACTTATACAAGCTCGCGCCCCATCAGGGTCTTTACGTCAAAGGTTTTGGCCAAGCATTTAGCCTGAGCGGCGCAGAGTTGTTAGATGTGGATTGGAAGCGCGATGGCCACCACGGCACGCCAAAAACGCCGGAAAACAAGCAAGTCGCTTAAGCCGCGTCAAGCTACTGCAATAAAAGAAACCCGCACTCGCTGCGGGTTTCTTTTATGCTTTTCTTTTGAGTAAATCCACACAGCCCTTGAATTCCACTGCAAGAGGTAGCATCTCACTTATATGCTTTAAGTCATGCTGCGCGGCTAACGGCTGCTGATGATCCCATTCATGCTGATGTTATATTTGAATTGCCTTACCTACCTCAAGGATGCCACCCGTGACCGAGCCTACAGCTGAACTCGCCAAATCTTCCGAACCCATTAAAGCGGGGGCTGAGCCATTGCCCGAAAAGTTAATTCCAGTCACGTCTACAACAAGCGCTGATACATCAAAGGCTAAATGGACCTCGGCGCAGCAAAGATCGGTATTGCCTTGGATTATGGGTTTTCTTAAACCCTACAAACTGAAAGTTGTCGCGGCGATTATCTGCTTGATGATAGGGTCGCTCGCTTGGTTATCATTGGGCCAAGGTGTGCGCTTGATGGTCGATGAAGGCTTTGTAAGGGATAATGCGCAGCGGCTGAATGAAATCATACTGTTAGTGCTCGGAATTACCGCCGTCAGTGGCACAGCGGTGTTTTGCCGCTTCTACTTGATGACTTGGCTTGGCGAGCGGGTCAGCGCCGATATTCGTCTAACGGTTTACAATCAACTGCTTAAACTCTCTCCCGCCTTTTACGCTAAGGTACGCACCGGTGAGGTGATCTCCCGTTTTACCGCCGATTCTACTTTGTTACAAACTGTGGTGGGTTCGAGTCTTTCCATGGCGCTGCGCTCTAGCGTAACTGTGCTTGGTGGTTTAGTCATGATGGGTATCACTAGCGTTAAGATGACATTGCTGGTGTTGTTGGCTGTGCCCTTAGTGTTAGGGCCGGTGATCTTTTTCGGCCGTAAAGTCCGTACGCTGGCGCGAGAAAGCCAAGATAGGGTTGCTGATCTCGGCGCTTATGTTGATGAAACGCTTCATGAAATCCATACGGTACAAGCCTATGGGCATGAAGATAAAGACCGTAGCTTGTTCAATCGCCGCGTCGAAGATGTCATGTCTGCGGCCAGTGGCCGGATCCGTTACCGTGCCTTATTGATCTCAACCGTGATGTTTTTAAGTATCGCCGCAATTGCTATGGTGACTTGGGTCGGTGCCCACGATGTGATGGCGGGTAAGATGACGGGCGGTGAGTTATCTGCCTTTATGTTTTACGCTGTCATGGTCGCGGGCGCAGTAGCGACCATTAGCGAAGTGATAGGCGAGATCCAGCGGGCTTCTGGCGCCGCCGAACGTTTAATCGAACTGGCTGAAACGCAAGTGGATATTCCCGTTGCAACTCATCCTGTGACTTTGCCCGCCAAGGTCAGTGGGGAGTTAATGATTGAAGGACTCAATTTTGCCTATCCAGAGCATGATGTCTTAGTGCTAAAACAGCTCAATATGGCTATTGCCGCGGGTGAACGGGTTGCCTTAGTCGGGCCAAGTGGCGCGGGTAAAAGTACCTTGTTCCAGTTATTGCAACGCTTTTACGTGCCTAGCGCTGGCAGTATTCGACTGGAAGGTATTGATATTGCCAATCTTCTGCCACAGCAGTTGCGGTCGCAGTTTGCTCTAGTGCCGCAGGACTCTGTGATTTTTGCGACTAGCGTACTTGAAAACGTGCGTTATGGTCGAGTCGATGCCACCGAACAAGAAGTGATAGATGCCTGTATTGCAGCACGTGCCCACGAGTTTATTAGCGAGTTTACTGAAGGTTATCAAACCTATTTAGGCGAGCGTGGTGTGCGGCTTTCTGGTGGACAAAAACAACGTATTGCCATTGCGCGGGCGATTTTAGCCGACAGACCGATATTGTTACTCGATGAAGCGACCAGCGCTTTAGATGCGGTGAGCGAGCAGAAAGTGAAGCAAGCGTTGGACGTATTGATGGCGGGTAAAACCACCTTGATTATTGCCCATCGCTTATCGACAGTAATCAATGCCGATAGGATTTTTGTGTTTGATAAGGGCGAGATTGTCGCCAGCGGTCGCCACCAAGAGTTGATGCAATCTAATGCGTTATATCGTGAATTTGCCAGTCTGCAATTGTTAACCGAAGAGGCCAATGCCAGCGCCTTGAATGAGACCGTGTAGGTAAAATAAAACCCAGTCGCTAGCTAAAACGCTTAAGCTAGCTCACTGGGTTAGCTTTGTCTTTAAATGCGTTTTTTAAGCTTTATCTTTTAGCTCGCGGCGCAGAATTTTACCTACGGTACTTTTAGGTAATTGCGCCATAAATTCAATGATTTTTGGCAATTTATAGGCGGTTAACTGCTCGCGGCAATAGGTTAGAATGGCCTCTTTAGCCTGTTGATGATCTTGGCTATCATCCTTTAGCACGATAAAGGCTTTAACCGCTTCACCCGAGTGTTCATCTTTTACTCCCACTACGGCGCATTCGATCACATTAGGGTGGCTCGCTAGGACGTTTTCCACTTCGTTGGGATAGACATTAAAACCTGAGACTATGATCATATCTTTTTTACGATCAACTATTTGGTGGAAACCTTCTGCTGTTGCTATGGCAATATCCCCAGTTTTGAAGAAGCCATCTTGAGTCATAGCATTGGCGGTTTCCTGCGGATTATTCCAATACCCCCGCATGACTTGTGGGCCGCGTGCGGCTAATTCTCCGGCCGTACCTAAGGGCACTTCAATGTCGTTTTCATCTAAGAGTTTAACCTCTGTGCCAATCACCGGTTTACCAATAGTGCCTAGTTTTTGATAACCGGGTGCATTGAGTGAAATCACCGGCGAAGTTTCAGATAGCCCATAACCTTCACTGATCATGTTGCCTGTCGTCTGTTGCCAAATGTTGGCCGCGGCGGCCGTCAGTGCTGTGCCGCCAGAGATGGTGATTTTTAAATGGCTAAAGTCGAGTGCTTTAAACTCGGGTTGATGGCATAGGGCGACAAACAGAGTATTGAGTCCTGCAAATCCAGTGAAGGGATATTTGGCGAGTGTCTTAATTAAGCCGCTAATATCCCGTGGATTTGGAATTAATACCGAGCAGCCGCCACACTCGAAATACAGCACTAAGTTCACCATAAACGCATAAATATGGTAAATCGGTAGCGGTGCAACGAAGATATCTTCCCCTTCGGTGATCACGCTCGCGATGCGGGATTTTACCTGCGCCGCATTAGCGAGCATATTGCCGTGGGTCAACATGGCACCTTTAGATAATCCAGTGGTGCCGCCCGTATATTGCAACGCCGAGAGGTCGTCGAGATTTGAGATAAATCGGCTAAAGGGGAGGTCTGCGCCTTGTTTTAAAATTTGGCAAAACTCCACATTCTTCAGGCCTGTCTTAGGCTGTACGTGCGGATCGATCAAATCTAATGGGTGGGTTGAAATGACATATTCTATTTTGGTGCTGTCGATGACTTTGGCTAAGGTCGGTAATAGATCGGATAAAACCACGATCGCTTTGGCACCAGAATCATTGAACTGATGGATGAGCTCGCGCTCGGTATATAGGGGATTAGTGTTAACTAAAATAAGCCCAGCCCTGATTGCGCCGTAGGCCGCGATGACAAATTGGGTGATATTAGGCAATTGAATGGCGATGCGATCGCCAGGTTTGAGTGTGGTCTTATTTTGTAAATAGGCGGCAAAGTAACGAGAATCGCGTTCTATCTCGTTAAAACTGCAGGTTTTACCGAGACAGGCATAGGCGGGTTTATCACCGTAACGCAGGCTGGTTTTCTCGATCAGATCGACCAGTGATGAGTAGTTTAGTTTGAGTTGAGAGTCTTGATCGTATGCCATGCTGAACTACCTCAAAGATGATGTTTATTAGTTGTTATTATTTTGGAGTTAAACAGGTGTTTAGATTAGAGGGTGTTAGTACTAGAGGTCAATGCTTATCGCGAAAAACATCTTTATGCCAATAACGGTATCTTTATGTAACAAATAGTATTTTTACTCTAAAGCTGAGTGCTTAACTATAGCTTAGTTATCTTAGAAGCTTAGTTATCTAATGAACCACAAAACCTAAATAAGAGTTGAGGGAAAGACAATTTAAAATTTGTAACCGTTATGTTTCTAAGGATTAAGATTGAATGTGCTCAATTCGCTTTGTCTATGCGCCGTTTAACGGGGAAATTTTCAGCTTTGTAGGTGTTTAAGGTTTTATTCCGATGTATGAGACGTTAAAGATCAGGTTGTCATTTGGGGATGAATTTCTGCCTTTAACCGGCGCTTGAGTTGATTCCTCAAGCGCCGATTGGGTAGTTAATTTGATGATGACCAATGTTACGGTAACTCATATTAAGCGCTAAAAGCTTAGTGCTAAGGACTGAAGAATCCGGTTTCTTGGCTTACTTGTTGTGTTGGCTGTTTAACATCCGTCACCGAGAATTGGATAATTTTGCGCCCCGAGGGGATGGCATCCTTATCGGCTAATACTGTGACGGGATAGTCCACTTGTTCACCCGCTGCCAAGGTAATAATAGGATCGGCAATCAAGCTAAAGGGCATTTCACTGTCGACGGCGAGTTGATATTGCTTAGTATCTTGCGTCTTGTTGCGGATCTTCAGCTGATAGGTATTTTCAACTTTATTATCCGAGGTTTCACGGTACAAGCTTTGACGATCACGGATCACGTTAAGCTGGATCTCGCTGCGGCTATTTAAGTCTAACCCTATGACGATAAACATGATAATGACCGCTGCACCGTAGCCTAAGAAACGCGGCGAGCGCCAATAGGAGTAATTCACTCCCTTAAGATCATTTTCACTCATATAGCCGATAAGATTCTGCTTGTAATCGAACTTCAACATAGTCTCATTACAGGCATCGACACAGGCGCCGCAGTTAATGCACTCATATTGCAAACCGTTACGAATATCTATCCCTGTTGGGCACACTTCGACACATAAATTACAGTCAACACAGTCACCTAAAGTATGGTCATCTTGATTGTTCTCTTGTTTACGTTTGCGAGGGCCACGGGCTTCACCGCGCTGTGCATCATAGGTCACGGTTTTAGTGTTGGCATCGAACATCACAGCTTGGAAACGTGAATAGGGGCAGCAATGTAAGCACATTTGCTCGCGCATCCAGCCCGCATTGAGATAAGTACAAATGGCGAAAAACCACACCCAGCTTGTCACCCAGAAGCTGGCATTACCCGTCAAGATGTCCACATAAAGTTCGCGGGCGGGAATAAAATAACCGATAAAACCACAGCCAGTGAGCAGAGCTGTTAGACCCCAAAGTAAGTGCTTTGCACTTCTTTTACCGATTTTACTGCTAGACCAAGGGGCTTTGTCGAGCTGCTTACGTTTATTACTGCTGCCTTCGATGCGCGTTTCTATCCACACATAGATAAAGGTCCACGCCGTTTGTGGGCAAAGGTAACCGCACCAAACACGGCCCCAAAATACGGTAATGAAAAACAGACCGAAGGCGGCGGCGATAAAAATCCATGCCAGCAAGGTAAAGTCCTGTGGCCAGAGCGTGATACCAAAGAAGAAAAACTGTTGTTGGCTGATATCTAACAGTATTGCTTGGCGGCCATCGATTGAGATAAACGGCAAGGCGAAAAACATCACGATCAATAGGCTATTCATCATGGTTCGCAGGCGCTGAAAATCACCTTTTTGCTCACGGAAATGGATATTGCCAGAGGGGAGACGATTCTTTGCTGCGGTTTCAGTAGAGAGATTTTTAACCGGAATGTGTAGCTCTACTGAGGCAGGTTTTGCGCCCACACTCTTATTTACACTTGGAGAATTTGGGGTAACTTCGCTCTTGGGCATAAAGGGTCCTAACGGCTTAAATAAGATTCGCCTCCCTATAGCAAGCGCTAGGCCAAGTTTTAATTGGCTCAACATCATGATATTTATAATTATTTTTTGATTGGAACTAGATGGAGAACACGATATATCACACATTGGCGATATATCGCGTTTTTAGTGTGCTCGTTTTGAATTAGATTTCACTCGATTGACGCTGGATCCCCAGTTTTTTCATTCGCGATCTCAGTGTACTTGCGGGCACACCGAGGACATTCGCTGCGCCGAGTGGGCCGGATATGCGCCAGTTTAAGCGCTTAAGGGTTTGTTCTATATGCAGCGCTTCCGCTTCTGCTAAGGTTTGCCCTTGGGTTTGAGCTAAGGGATTATTGCTCGGCATAGCGTGGATCTGCAGAATATCTCCTTGGGATAGAATGGCTTCGCGTTCGAGGATATTTTGCAGTTCGCGCACATTGCCCGGCCAAGTATAAGCCATGAGTTTTTGTAGCCCTTTTTGGCTCACTCCACGAATTTTTTTACCTAGCTTACGATTCAAGTTGTGCAGAATATGGCTGACGAGTTCGGGAATATCTTCGATTCTTGCGCGCAGTGGTGGTACTTGAATAGGGAATACATTCAAACGGTAATAGAGATCCATCCTAAATAATCCCTGTTCGACTCGCTTGAGTAAATCGTGGTGACTGGCGGCGACTAAGCGAATATCCACTTGAATGGTTTCGCTGCCACCGAGACGTTCGAAGGATTGTTCTTGGATGACTCGCAGTAGCTTTGATTGGGCTTCTAAACTGAGTTCAGCGACTTCGTCGAGGAACAGTGTGCCTTGATGAGCAAGTTCGAAGCGACCTTTACGGCGGCTTGTGGCGCCAGTAAATGCCCCCTTCTCGTGACCAAAGAGTTCACTTTCTAGTAAAGATGCCGAAAACGCGGCACAGTTGACACTGATCATGGGTTTATCTTTGCGGCGACTGAGCTGATGTAAGTTACGGGCAACGAGTTCTTTTCCTGTGCCATTTTCACCACAAATGAGCACAGTACTGTCGGTATTGGCCACCATGTGCAATTGCTGGATCATATGGCGGATCACTGTACTGGCACCCGAAATATCCACATCACCCGTTTTGTCTGCCAACTCTGCCTGTAGATAATGATTTTCAGAGGCGAGTCGCTCCGAGAGTGCTTGTACTTGGGCTAGGGCTTGGCGTAATGACTGCTCTGTTTGTTTTTGAATACTAATGTCACGAAATATCGCGACTACGCCAATCAGTTGATTGTCACGGTAAACAGGGGTGGAACTGTAATGAACGGGGAAGCTACTGCCATCTTTACGCCAAAATACATCGTGGGTGATTTCTCGGGTGATCCCATCCTTTAAGGTGTTGTAAATCGGACAATCCTCTTGGGGATAATGACTGCCATCTGCATGGCTGTGATGGTGGCAGTTATGGATGTTTTTACCGAGTAGCTCTTCATTCTTCCAACCCGTCATGCGTTCGGCTGCCGGATTGATAAACACCGCATTACCGCTTAAATCAAATCCATAAATACCTTCGCCGACAGCGTTGAGCAGTAACTGGTTTTCCGGTAAGAAATGCTTATCTATCGATTTTTCATTATTGACTGAAATCTTATTGGTCATCTGTCTTACTCTGGTTTTGGCGGTATTTTCTGAGTATACCTTAAGTACTGTGACGCGATATATCGTGTTTTTGATTATGCCCTTTAAGCATTTTTTCTTTGGTGATTTTTCTGCTCACACTTTTTGCCGTTCGAGTACATTTTACTTGGTGCCATACTCTAAAAAATATTTTCATCTAAGAAATTGATATAAAAGATAAATGACTAATATTCATTCAAAAGTCTGATTTAACATTGGATATTGTTTAATTTATGTTATAAAAATGTTTTTGCAATGTGATTTTGTGTTGGCCGTGGTAGCAAGGTTTAGGGACGAGAATCGCACAAAGCAGGTCAGGTATTCTAAAAATAATAAGCAGTTGGGATGAATATGATGACCTCAAAGAAGCTGAAGTTTGGATTAAGTGCAGTGAGTTTGGCGATTACTCTAGCCTTGTCTGGTAGTTTAATCAGTCCGCAGGCAATAGCAGAAGAAGATGAGACGGCTGTTAAAAATGAGAACGTTGAAAAAATTGCAGTTGTAGGGTCCCGTGCTGCGCCACGCTCGATCGGCGATTCTCCCGTTCCTATTGATATTATTAGTAGTGACGACCTTAAAAAGAATGGTTCGACTGACATGATTGATATGTTAGTGACTTCGGTGCCATCGTTTAACTCACGCGCTCAACCTATTAGTGATGCAGCAACCTTAGTTCGTCCCGTTAATTTACGGGGTTTGCCATCAGACAGTACGCTAGTGCTAGTCAACGGTAAGCGTCGTCACCGTGCATCTGTGATTGCGTTCCAAGGTGGTGGTATTAACGATGGCGCTCAAGGTCCTGATATCTCAGTTATTCCTGGTTCTGCATTAAAGCAAGTTGAAGTGTTGCGCGACGGCGCTGCGGCGCAGTATGGATCGGATGCGATTGCCGGAGTCATGAACTTTGTTTTAAAAGATAATTCCGAGGGTGGTTCCATCACTGTGACCCAAGGAGAATATTACGAGGGTGATGGTGCTACAACTACGGTCGAAGGTGATGTTGGTTTACCTGTGACTGAAAATGGCTTCGTCAATTTAAGCTTCCAGTATAAAAATGCTGACTCCACTAGCCGTAGTGTGCAGCGTCCTGATGCGGCTAACTTAGCCGAGCAGGGTAATACCGCGATTAATGACCCCGCTCAAGTGTGGGGTAATCCTGAGATTAATGATGACTATTCAGTGTTCATCAACTCAGGCTTAGACATTAATGCCAATATGCATGCCTATGCCTTTGGTAATCTGTCTTCCCGTGATGCCGTGGGGGGCTTCTATTATCGTTACCCACAAAATCGTAGCAACGTGTATTCCAATGATGGTGGCCAGAATTTACTTGTGGGCGCTGTAAATGGTGATCCATCAACATGTGGACTCGTACCTATCCCTAAAAATGCTGATGGAAGTGACGGCAACGTACTCGACACAGATGCATACAAGGCGATGGTTGCCGACCCAAATTGCTTTGCTATGAACCAGATATTTCCAGGTGGCTATACGCCACAGTTCACCGGCACCATTGAAGATATGTCCTTCTTCGCAGGTGTAAAAGGCGATATCGGTGAATGGAATTATGATTTTAGTGCTGGTACGGGGGCGAACAAAGCCAGTTTTGGTCTTAAAAATTCGTTGAATCCATCACTGGGATTAGATACCCCGACGGATTTCGATACGGGAGCTTATGAGCAAGTTGAAACTACCGTTAACCTCGATTTCTCGCGCTTCATAACCTTAGGAGGCATTGAAGACATTAGTTTTGCTTCTGGTTTTGAATGGCGAAATGAGTCGTTTGAGATTTCTCAAGGTGATGAAGCCTCGTGGATTGCTGGCCCTTATGCTAGTCAAGGTTTCAACATTGGTGCGCATGGTTTTAAAGGCTTTGGCCCAGAGTCTGCGGGTAAAAACTCACGTCATAACATAGGTATTTATACTGATTTAGAAGCTTATTTAAGTGATGACTGGTTACTCGGTTTAGCACTGCGCTACGAAGACTTTTCAACCTTTGGTGATACGTTAAATTACAAATTGACGTTGCAGTATTCTGCAACGGATGAATTGTCGTTCCGCGCCTCACACAGCACCGGCTTTCGTGCACCAACGGTTGGCCAAGAAAACGTCGTCAACACGCAGACATCGATTATCGAAGGTGAACTGATCCAGACCTTTATTGCCCCCCCAACCGATCCGCTTGCGGCATTTTACGGTGGTGAAGTGTTAAAGCCTGAAGAGTCGATTAGTTATGCGATTGGAGCTGTATATGAGTATGAAAGCTTCTTCTTAACGGTCGATTATTACAACATTGGCGTAGAGGGCCGTATTGCACAGTCGAGTAAGATTGATGTTGAGGCTACAGATTATGATGCTTTACGTGCCGCTGGGGTTGAGTTCCCTGAGTTGATCCAAGGTGTGAGCTATTACACCAATGACTTTGATACTACGACTCAAGGCATCGATATCGTCGCTTCTTATGATGCGGAAATCCTGTCGGGTAATGCTAAATTCAGTCTTGCCTATGGTTGGACCGATACCAGCGTTGATAAATACGATCCCGAAACCACTGATGAAGGTAAAGTTCGTCGGTTAGAAGATGGTATTCCTGCACATCGTGCCACCTTAACTTGGGCGCAGTCATGGGATCAATTAAGCATATCATTACGTGGTAACTACTTCGGTGAGTACTATGCCACTCATGCTGACGATACCTCTGATTGGGGCTCTGAAATGGCTGATGCTGCGGTGACCGTCGATCTTGAAATGAGCTATCAATTACTTGATGGCTTAACGCTGGCGGTAGGGGCTAATAATCTATTTGATCAAGAAGCGCAAAAGCTGAAAGAAGGGACCTTGGGTGAACTCGGTGGCGTTTATTATGAAAGTGGGCCATTCGATTACAACGGCGGTTTCTACTATGGTCGAGTGAATTACCGTTTTTAATGAGTAAGCCAATTTATAGAAGCGATTTCTAACCCACCTTTCAAGAAATTTGGCTTTTATAAATAGAAGTGAAGTAAGCAAAAAGGCTGCAATGCAGCCTTTTTTATTCGTATTTGACTCGTCCTAAATATAGTTTAGTGCTTAGTTACGATTCGTTTGCGCGGCAACTAAACCATTTAACACATCACTCATACTGAGTTTTGACGGCAAGAGAATTCCATTGGGGGCGCTTGGACCATAAATTTTATTGTAGGGCGTGCCGGGCACTCCTTCGTGGCGCATATAGGTTTCAATCGTTTTATTCGCCTCACTCCAGTTTCCTTGCATCAGAATGATATTGTCGGCCATCAAGGCATTTACAATTTGCTCCCTGTGGGTGACTTCCGCTTTATTCGTTTGGCAGATGGTGCACCAATCAGAGGTAATATCGACAAAGACGGTATAGCCTTGGGCAACCAGAGGCGCGATTTTCTCTGGGGCTAAGGTGTGCCATTGTAGTTTTTGATAGGCTTGGTAATCCTCGCTTTTGTGCACAAATCCAATAATAGCACTGAGTCCTAAGGCGAAAAATCCCAGCACAAAAATCACCGTCAGCGATATGGTTTTACCTTTTTGTCTTTGCCAAAGCAGTAATAAGATCGCACCTATTAATAGGCAAAGAATAAAAATACTGATCAGCGTTATAGTGTTCATAAAATGTCCTGATTGAGAATCGCCTTTGTGGTGATTGCGATGAAGGCTTAGGTATTAAGGTTTGGCTATAAAGACTTAGGTTAACGCTAATCTTAGCGGTTAACGGCTTAAATCAGTGTGAATTTATGGGATTATCGCGTTTTGGGTTCTCTTAAATGACTGTTCATTTATTGAAAATGGATTTATTAGCGTTAACGCCTTGATGACGCGATGTTAGAATAGCAAGCAAGTTTAAGGCCCAGCAGTGGGCTTTTTTATTCGGCGAAAGGTGTCATCAATGAGTTGGAGTACTTGGTTAGGTTTATTGGCTATTTGTTGTTTGGGGGCTATGTCGCCGGGCCCAAGTTTGACTATGGTAGTACGTCATACTTTAGGTGGTGGGCGGGGAAAGGGTATCGTTTGTGCTTGGGCACACTCGATAGGGATTGGGATCTATGCGCTGGTGACGTTACTGGGCTTAGCCGTAGTCCTTAAAAAGGCGCCCTTAGTCTTTAATGGCATTGCGATTCTCGGTGCCTTATACCTTGCTTGGATGGGAGTTCAAGCGCTGCGTTCTAATGGCGGTATGCAAGCTAAATTGGCTGCAGGGGAGGCGACAGATACCTTAACTGCAGCCCGTGATGGTATCGCTATTTCTTTATTCAATCCTAAGATAATGCTATTTTTTCTTGCGTTATTCAGCCAATTTGTGATGGTCGCCGACAGCATGACGGCTAAAGCATTAATTGTTTTTACACCGTTAGTGGTCGATGGTCTTTGGTACACCTTGATAGCCTTATTGCTATCCCACTCGAGTGTGTTGCCTAAGTTGAGAGAAAAAGCGGGGTTAATTGATAAGTTATCCGGCGTAGTATTGATATTGCTGGCGATCCGTGTGGTGTACACGCTTTAGTGATCTATCTAAAATTTTTGGTTTTAAATAACAAACACGCCATCAATCGATGGCGTGTTTGTTTATGGCTATGCATTTAAATCAAGGCGTGATTAGCCTTTAAACATTTGCACAGAATTATCAGCTTCTTCTGCCACACTTTCTTGGATAATGGGTGGGTTGGCAATGTGGTCGTCTAAGTTGTCACTCAGCATTTCTTTGAATTCACTGCTAAACCATTCTAATGCGCTCTCTTTTTCTGCACCGAGATCCGCTGATTTAATCGCGGCTTCGAAGGCATTAAAACGTGCTGCGGCAAAACGGAGTGCTGTGCCAACTTTACCTACATCTGCTTCTTGTTGGCTTAGCTGATTGGCTAAGGCAATAAACTGATCGGCAAGTTCGTAAATGGTGGTGCTGCTCGTGTCGGTCATGGCGTTCACTCTAAAAAAGTAACAGATTAAAGTTCGATTCTAACTTAATTGGTGTAAGAAGGAATCGTCAGGCATTAACTATTGGGATCTGTGTCGGTAATGACGACTCCTGTATGGGAGTCATAATTAATCGACAGTTTATCGTTTGTTCGATACAAATAAGTGCACTGGCCAGGATCGGTATAACTGGCTTTATAGTCGGTTTCAGTCGCATCAATATTCAAGCGCGAGACACTCGGCTGGGCATTTTGAAATAATACTTCCCATACCGATATACAGTCTTCGACATTATCGAGTGCCGGAGAGGCCTCATTGCCATGGATATAGTGTTGTGCTGGCCAACCGAAGGCGTTGAAATCTATTTGTTCGGATTGTGCCGTACCAAATACGGGTAAATCCTCTTTTGGACCTGAGCCCACTTTTACAGCCCATACGGAACGTGCCAGATTGATGGCTGATTTAAAGCCTCCGCCTGCCGCTTTAACGGTTGCAATTTGCGCATCTTGTTGCACATTGATAAATTTTGGCAGGGCCACTACGGCTAAAATACCGAGCACTATGATGACCACCACAAGTTCAATTAAGGTGAAACCCGTTTGATGTCTTTGAATTGATTTATCAGAATGTTGGATCATCATTACGTATCAGAGTGTGCGAGAATGGGCGCACTATATCACTTAATTTCGAATGTTTTAAATTGAAAGTCTTAACGTGAGACCTAGCAGGTTTAGTGGTATTACTTAGCGGCAGGTAAGGTCTGCAAACTTGCCATACTACTACAGGACTTTTAAGCTAATCCGATTATAGAATTGAGGAAGTAAAATAGTGACTCAGGCGACATGGCAAACATTTATCGATGAGCAAAGAGCTTTGCCTTATTTTCAGCAACTAAGCGCATTTGTTGACAATGAACGCAGGGCTGGGAAAGTGATTTATCCACCCGAAGTTGATGTTTTCAATGCTTTTAGTATGACGCCCCTTGAACAAGTCAGAGTGGTTTTGATTGGCCAAGATCCCTATCACGGCCCAGATCAAGCCCATGGTTTATGTTTTTCGGTTAAATGCGGGATAAAACCACCGCCATCTTTAGCCAATATGTACAAAGAATTAGCGACGGATATTGAAGGTTTTGTTGTGCCATCCCATGGCGATTTATCCGCATGGGCGGAGCAGGGGATATTGATGCTCAATACGGTGCTGACCGTTGAGCAAGGCAAGGCGCATTCCCATGCCAAAGCCGGGTGGGAAGTCTTTACGACTGCGGTGCTGGAATTATTAAATCGGCAGACTCAGCCGATTATTTTCGTGCTTTGGGGTAGTCATGCCATTAAAAAGGGTCAAGTCGTTAACGCACCGCAACATCAAGTGCTCACAGGACCACATCCTTCACCTTTATCGGCTTATCGCGGTTTTTTTGGTTGTGGGCATTTCTCTCAAGTGAATCAATTATTGCTTGAGCGAGGCGAAACGCCGATCCTTTGGCAGGTTTGATTTTAGGATTGCGGTTAAAGCAATAAAAAAGGTCTTACTGAGTAAGACCTTATTTTTGGGGCGAAATTACATTAGTTAGCAATCAGTGGTTTCTGTCGACCGAAATCTTAGCTAGCGTTACTAAGGCTTGCTTATAGTCGCTATCGGGTAAAGCAGATAATGCCGCGATGGCTTTCTCTGATTCTTCAATTGCTTTTTGTTGGGTGTAGTTTAACGCGCCGCAATGGTGCAGTGCTGCTACGATTTTATCTATGGCCTGAGTACCATCACCTTGCTCAATTGCTTGACGTATGAGCTGTTTCTCTTCGTCTGTGCCATGGGCAATGGCATAGATGAGTGGCAGCGTCGGTTTACCTTCGGCAAGGTCATCGCCAATATTCTTTCCTAGCTCGTCACTGTCGGCGGTATAGTCGAGTAAGTCGTCGGTAAGCTGAAAGGCGGTGCCGAGATACTTACCATAGTTGCCTAAGGCGGTTTCTTGCTCAGGCGTTGCACCTGCTAGCACGCCCGCGAGTAGCGTAGCGGCTTCAAATAACTTGGCAGTTTTGCAATAAATGACCCGCATATAGCTTTCTTCAGTGGTGTCTGGGTCATTACAATTCATCAGCTGTAAGACTTCACCCTCGGCCAACACGTTAGTCGTATCAGCTAACACTCTGAGCACTTTCATGTTGTCAAGTTCGGTCATCATCTGGAATGAGCGGGTATAAAGGAAATCCCCGACTAGCACACTGGCACTATTGCCAAACAGTGCATTGGCGGTTTCTCGTCCGCGGCGTAACGTCGATTCATCAACTACATCATCGTGGAGCAATGAGGCTGTATGGATAAACTCAATAATCGCCGCTAGCTTAAGATGTGCTTCGCCTTCGTAGCTCACCGCACGTGCGGCTAAAACCGACAGCAGAGGACGAAGACGTTTACCACCACCATTAATAATGTAAAAACCTAATTGATTAATTAGGGCGACATCTGATTCAAGCTGTTTATATATCAGCTGATTGACTGCTTGCATATCAGTGTCAGCCAGTTGACGAATAGCGTTTAAATCCATAATAGACTCTGGTTGTGGGGTCATTACGTACCCGGCCCCTGTTTAGGCTCACGTGTTATAATGAAATGAATTTTACCTAAAATTCTGACATATGACAGCACTAGCTCAACTAATGTGAGAGTTAATCCGGTCTTTTTTTATTCTTTCCTAATTAGGGCTTGCCAGAGTTAGATTCTTCGCGTAAACTCCGCGCCCATTGTCAATAAAGTTTTTGTAGCACCCTGCCTCATCCAAGAATGAGCCCGCGTGTTAGGAATTGGAGTAAAATAGCTATGTACGCTGTTTTTCAAAGTGGTGGTAAACAACACCGTGTAGCTGAAGGCCACACAGTACGTTTAGAGAAGTTAGAAGTTGCAACTGGCGAAACTATCGAGTTCGATCAAGTTCTTTTGATCGCTGATGGAGAAACAGTGCATGTTGGTGCTCCTTTAGTAGCTGGCGGTAAAGTCGTTGCTGAAGTTGTAAGTCACGGTCGTGGCGATAAAGTTACTATCGTTAAGTTCCGTCGTCGTAAGCACCACGACAAGAAAATGGGCCACCGTCAGTGGTTCACTGAAGTTAAAATTACTGCTATCAACGCATAATAGGAGTCTAACTCATGGCACATAAAAAAGCTGGCGGTTCTACTCGTAACGGCCGCGATTCAGAAAGTAAACGTCTAGGTGTTAAGCGCTTTGGCGGTGAATCAGTTCTAGCTGGTAACATTATTGTTCGTCAACGTGGTACTAAATTCCACGCTGGTGTAAACGTAGGTATTGGTCGTGACCATACTCTGTTTGCTCTGACTGACGGTAAAGTTAAATTCGAAGTTAAAGGCGCTAATAACCGTAAGTTTATTAGCATCGAAGCTTAACTTTCGAACCTAGCTTATACTGTTAAAGCCCCGCCATTGGTGGGGCTTTCTGTTTTTTGTGCTTCTATTTACGCCGTGTAGATGCTTGAGTTGGTAAATGATTACCAAGAATGAGCATTGACAGGTAAGATTGGGAGCAAAGTATCTCGAGTTTTTTGGCGACCAATGAAGTTAGACGGTATAATTGCTTCATTCAGTGGTGCCAGGAGTAAGTATGAAGTTTGTCGATGAGGCAGTAATTAGGGTCGAAGCAGGCGACGGCGGTAGCGGTTGTGTTAGCTTTAGGCGCGAAAAGTATGTACCTGATGGTGGTCCTGATGGTGGTGATGGTGGCGACGGTGGCAGTGTTTTTCTGCAGGCTGACGAAAACTTCAACACTTTGATCGAGTTCCGTTTTGAACGTTTTCACATGGCTGAACGTGGCGAAAATGGTCGTGGCCGTGATTGTACTGGTCATAGCGGTAAAGATTTGATCTTAAAAGTTCCTGTTGGTACTCGCGCGGTCGATCATGATACTGAAGAAGTCCTTGGGGATTTAACAACCCACGGTCAAAAGCTATTGGTTGCCAAAGGTGGTTTCCATGGTTTAGGTAACACCCGTTTTAAGAGCAGTACTAACCGTGCCCCACGTCAAAAGACGTTAGGGACACCCGGTGAAGTTCGTAGCCTTAAATTAGAGTTGTTACTGCTGGCTGACGTTGGTTTGCTTGGCATGCCTAACGCGGGTAAGTCGACATTCATTCGTGCGGTTTCCCGTGCAACGCCGAAAGTGGCTGATTATCCGTTTACAACACTGGTGCCTAACTTAGGTGTGGTTAATCCACGTCCTGGTCAAAGCTTTGTGATTGCGGACATTCCTGGTCTCATCGAAGGCGCTGCCGATGGTGCGGGTTTAGGTATTCGCTTCTTAAAGCATCTTGAGCGTTGCCGTATTCTGCTGCACATCATAGATATTGAGCCGATTGACGGAACCGATCCGGTTGAGTCTGCGCGCGCTATCGTAGGTGAGCTTGAGAAATATTCTCCAAAGTTGGCGAGTAAGCCGCGTTGGTTAGTCTTTAACAAAACCGATCTGCTGCTTGAAGAAGAGCTGCAAGAGAAGGTTGATCGTATCGTTAAAGAAATGGGTTGGGAAGGCGATGTTTATACTATCTCCGCCTATAACCGCGACGGTACCAGTGAGTTGGCATTAAAACTCCTCGATTATATTGCGAGTCTTCCACCTGAAGACAATGAAGTCGACCCAGATAGTGAAGTTGAGTTTAAGTGGGATAATTATCATCAAGCAAACCTTGATTCATTGAATGAAGACTATGTTGATGAAGATGATGACGACGACTTTGATGATGACGACTACGACGTAGAAGTTATTTACCAAAGATAATAGTAATCTTTGAGTTTTGAGAGTTCTGTGTACGCTGATACTCAAAATGATATTACTCGGCAAGTTGTGCGTGCTGCACAATTGCTACTGGCCTACGGCGCGGAATCTGATTTAGTTGAAGAAATCAGCCAGCGTCTAGGTCAGGCTTTAGGTCTTGCCAGCGTAGAACTCTCTATTTCCTCTAATTCCCTCGTGTTAACCAGTTTGGTTCATGGTCGCTGTATCACAACTACTCGTCGTATTCGTGAGCATGGCATTAACATGACAGTCGTCTGTGAATTACAACGTATCTGTTTACTCGCTGAAAAAGGGTTGTATGGCCCAAATGAAGTGCGTAAACGCTTGGCGCGGATTGAACCTAAAACCTATCCTCCTAGCTTAGTGGTATTCATGATTGGCCTGTCGTGCGCTAGCTTCTGTCATTTATTTAATGGCGATCTCACTGCCTGCGTGATTACTTTTTTTGCCGCGGCAGTGGGTATGTCGGTACGTTTAGCAATTGCTAAGCGGCATTTTAATTTATTAGTCAATTTTGCCATCACAGCTTTCGTCACCAGTATGCTGGCTCAAACGGGTTATTTGTTTGAGTTAAGTGAAACTCCTAAGGCTGCTATGGCCGCGAGTGTGCTGATGTTAGTGCCGGGTTTTCCGATGATTAATGCGATTTCCGACATGGTAAAAGGGCACATGAATGTCGGTATATCCCGCTGGGGTCATGCTACTTTGCTGACTGTTTCTTCAGTGATAGGGATTACAATTGCGATGCAGATCGGCGGAATTTTCCTATGATGGAATTATTGATAGCTCTTTTGCACGATGCTTTTTTCTCAGCAATTCCCGCCGTAGGATTTGCTATGGTATTTAATGTTCCTAAACGATTTCTTCCTTACTGCGCTTTAGCGGGAGCCATTGGCCACAGTTCCCGTACTTTAATGTTACAGTTTGGTCTGCCAATCGAGTGGGCAACCTTCGCCGCCGCGGCATTAGTAGGGATTATTACCATAGGGTTTGGTAAGCGCCACTTAGCGCCACCTTTAATGTATGCTGTCGCCGCAATTATTCCTATGATCCCAGGCACTTATGCATTTAATACTGTGATTGCCTTAGTGCAATTAACCGCTCAATCTCAAGTCAGTCCTGAACTGACGGGGCAAGTGATTAGTAATGGCCTCAAAACCGTCTTTATTCTAGGGGCGTTAGCCGTGGGTTTGGCCATGCCGAGTTTGCTGTATTTCAGGACTCGCCCCGTCATTCAATAATTCTATTTCTATAAAACAGGAGTGAGCATGCGCATTGCTATGATAGCCGCGATGGCAAACAATCGAGTCATCGGAAAAGATAATAAAATGCCATGGCATCTTCCAGAAGATCTACGTCACTTTAAAGCGATGACCCTAGGCAAGCCTGTTGTGATGGGACGTAAGACCTTTGAGTCAATCGGTAGGCCCCTTCCTGGTCGACATAACATAGTGATTTCACGCCAAACGGATCTTGTGATTGAGGGCGTGACCTGTGTGACCTCATTTGATGCAGCCAAACAAGTTGCTGCTGAATGTGAAGAGTTAGTGGTTATAGGTGGTGGCCAGCTTTATGCCGAGTTATTGCCCTGCGCCGATATCTTATATTTGACGCAAATCAATCTTGAGGTGGAAGGCGATACATTTTTCCCCCACTGGGACGATGGGACTTGGAAGGAAACTGAATCTTTGGCGAGTATAAATGCGGCTGGTTTGGAATATCGCTTTATCAATTTGGTAAAAAAATGTTAAATTGCAGCTTCTGTTGTGTACCCTGTGTGTATGGGGCGTCAGTTTATCTAACGTATTGCATCATATCGGACATTTAGTTTTCACGGAAAGAGATAGCCTATTTCGTTATCCTAGATTTCGAACGAGAGCTAAAGCCAAGAGGTCAATATCATTTAGACAATAGATGCAGCCCATACAGAATTGATAATAAAACTATAAGAAAGTATTAAGGAGTATCGGATGCGTCTTATGCCTGTGGCCTTGGCTGCGTTGATTGGATTTAGTTCTATTGCTGTACCAACCTCTGCCGTTGCGGGGGAAGATCCACTCGTAGCGAGTCTTTGTGATTATGTAAAAGCTAATGACAAAAACCGCTTACGTAAAAAGTTAAAAGAAAGCCGCGTTAAGTTACGTCAGATTTACAGTGGTATCAGTTGCGATGGTGCAAGTCTATTGCGCACCGCTTACGGTGCGAGTGCGAACGATACCGGTGAGTTTGTGGCTAAGCGTTTGTCGGCGACTGAATTGAGTGTTGCTGAAGCTGATGGGATGACTATCCAAGCTTGGGCTGAAGCAAACGGTCATGGTGCTAGCCCAATTACCGCTGCAGTGAAAGAGCGTCTTGGCGCTGCTGCGGGCGGTGAAGAAGAGTAATGCGGATTTGAACTTAGCGGCACTTTAGCTCTATTTGCTGCTACGTTATATTAAGCGTCTAATATCAAGTATCTAGCATTAAGCTAGATAAAAATGCCAAACTTAAGTTTGGCATTTTTTATGGCCTTAATTTGTGCAAAGGCCGGACAGTTCGAGTCGTCAGTAAGATAGGCAAGTGAATTCGTCTCAAAAGAAAGGGCCGCTAAGCGACCCTAGGTTTTAGTGGTGATAAACATTAGACTCTAAATTCACCGACCGAAGCTTGGAGTTCTTCGGCTAATTTGGCGACTTGATGGCTAGACTGAGCCGTTTGATCTGCACCGATAGCGGTTTCTTCTGAAATTGCTGCAATATGCTCTAGTTTTTCAGAAACTTGCTGGCTTACTAAATTCTGTTCCTGCGCAGCATGGGCGATATGGGTGCCAGAATCATAGGCCTTATGCACAGATTGGCTGATGGTCTCGAGGGCAATGTTGGCTTGCTCCGTTTTTTCAACGCAGGCGTTGGCTTGAGCACGCCCCATATCCATGGCGGCAACGGCTTGCTCTGCACCTTGCTGCAACACTTCGATCATCTGTTGGATCTCTCGGGTCGACACTTGAGTGCGTGAGGCTAAACTACGCACTTCATCGGCAACTACCGCAAAACCACGACCTTGTTCACCCGCACGGGCGGCTTCAATAGCGGCGTTAAGGGCGAGTAGGTTAGTCTGTTCTGCAATACCACGGATCACATCCAAAATTGAGCCAATAGAGGCGCTGTCCGACTGCACTTTATTAATCACAACACCCGCTTTAGCCACTTCATCGGCTAAAGCCAAAATAGTCAGTTTGTTCTCTTGCGCAATGGCACGCATATGCTGAGTTTCTTGATCAGCCTGTTTGATTTGCTCAAGGGCTTGATTGGCACTTAAAGACACCTGCTGAGCACTAGAGCTAAGTTCAGTTGTTGCAGTAGCCACTTGGTCAACTTGGCTTTTTTGTTCTTGTATGCCTGAGGTGGTTTGCGCTGTGATTGCCGATGTTTGTTCGGCTGCCGCGGCAAGTTGATTTGACCTATCTAAAATACCTATGATTAAACTGCGTAAGCTATCGACGAGACGATTACAGTTTTTTGCTAGTTCGGCAAATTCATCGTGTCCAGAGTCATCTAGTTTATGGGTAAGGTTGCCTGAGGCTAAGACGTTCAGGGCATTGTTCACTTGGCTGAGTGAGCGTTTTAACGGATTCACCACAGCAAAACTTACAATCACAGCGACAACGATTGCTATTAACACGACAATCATGGTTTGTATGCTGGCAGAGTCAATCTTGGCTATGGTGTCATTGCTCATGTTCGCGGCAACAAGTTCGATGTTATCGCTGACATCATTCATGTTCGAATTGATGACTTTCACATCATTTTCAATAATGCCAAGTTTTATCACAGCTTCTTTGGAGCGGGAGAGCTGACTCGATTTTAGCAGCAACATAGATTGCGGACCTGTGACGAGCGCTAATACTTTTTCGATATCTTTAGTGACCGAGCTTAAGGTATCCGCTTCGACGATACCTTGACCGTGACGATTCACATATTCAAGTTTGTTCTTGGTTTCGCTGATAATGTAGTCAAGTTCCTTTGAGATCAGTTCGTGCTTACTGTCTTCGTCATTTGTTACTAAATCTGCAATAGTGGTGATGATATTTCCGAGGCTAGTATCAATAGCGCTGGCTGATGCAGCAAGACTCTGCTCATCGGGATTCTGACTGCTTTCTAAATCAACAATATCGAGCAGTTCTGATGAGGCATCATCGGCGGCATTTTCGAGCTTTTTCTTTAGTTCAACGAGCTGTTCTTGCTTGCTCAATGAGGCCTCACGTTCGGCGATCATGGCAATACTATCTCGCTCAAAGGTGGCAAAGCTGCCGCTTAATTGGGCAATTAAAGAAGATAGATTCTGCTGGCTCTTGACTAACTGAGTGAGGGTGGCAATTTCGTTTTTGAACTGAGTCCCATGGTCTTCGAACACTTTACGAATATTCGGGATATTTGCCGATCTAGGGGTGTTATAGGCAATGAGGATTTGTCTTTGTTGCTCACTCAATGCTTCACTAAGGTGGTTTGTCGATTTCAGCGCGGGCAAGCTTAATTCTTGCATCATAGCAGAGCTGGCTTTTAGGCTATTGTTGGTTAAATAAGATGTAAATCCTAGCAACACGAGTAAAAGTGTGACAATACCAAATCCGCCAATCACTCTGGTGGCTACATTAAATTTCATAGGATACTCCGATTTTTATTATATTTTTCCAAATGAAAACAGGGTGATATTCAGGGTTAGGCGGTTCAGTCTGTTATCGACTTTAAGCTGTTTTAGTTTAACTCTTTTTTAACTTTTTTTGCGTAATTTTTTGGTCTTTTTCAAGATGCCATAAGGTTAAGTGCTCACCCCAGCAACAGCCTGTATCTAAAGCCTTTAATTTAGTATCGTCGACTTTGCCCATCAGCGCAGCCCAATGGCCAAATACTAAGGTATGACTCTGGCGTAGCGGCGAAGCAAACTCAAACCAAGGTTTGAGTTGTGGATTAGTACAGTTTTCAGGAGGTTGTTTGCAATCAAAATCAAGTCGGCCATCGACATAAAGATAGCGCATGCGTGTTAATGCATTGATGCAATAACGTAAGCGTTCTATGCCAATTGCACTTGGATCCCATTGTTCGGCGGTATCTGAATACATTTGGCTTATTAATGTCTCAAGATAATCATCGTGCTTGAGGGCGCAACTGACGAGTGCGGATTCTTCTCTTAATACCTCCAGCGACCACTGAGGTGGTACACCCGCATGACTCATAATGAGTTGGTGTTCAGGTAATTCACGCATAAGAGGTTGTTGTCTCAGCCAGTCAATTGAGGCTGAGATATCGGGGGATTCTAGAATTTCAGTGAGATTATCGCTGGGTTTAGCGCGCTTGAGCTTACCGTGTAATGCCATTAGATGGAGATCGTGGTTACCCAAAACCGTTTTAGCGGAATCACCTAAAGAGCGAAAAAAACGTAGGGTAGCTAAGGAGTCAGGTCCGCGTGCAACAAGATCACCTACAGCCCAGAGTTCATCGCGGGAAGGATTAAAATCGACCTTAGCTAGTAATTTTTGTAACTCAGCGAAACAGCCTTGAATATCACCAACAAAATAATGCGCCACAGTACCCCTTTCCTAACGATATTAATGTAGTAAGCCTGGGGTCGCTAAACGGAAGGGACGGATTGTCGCCTGAAAACGCTCACCCGATTCGCTGACCATACCATAAGTGCCGTGCATTATGCCAAGTGGCGTATCGAGCACAGTACCACTAGTGTATTGATAGGCAGTATTCGGCGCTATGGTTGGCGTTTCACCGACAACACCGGCACCTTGGACTTCACTGGTGTTGCCATTGGCATCAGTGATTATCCAGTGACGAGTTTCAAGTTTAGCCGCTTGCTCACCTAAATTGATGATAGTGATGGTGTAACTGAAGAGGTACTTTTCATCCTCGGGCGATGACTGCTGCTCTATATACTCAGTTTTGACTTCGACCCGAATGGAGGTGTCCAATGCGCTCATTCTTGTTCCTAGGCTCTGGTCTAAGGGCATCTAAGTGCCCTGACATATTTATGCTTTCTTATCGCAAACCATGTTAGCCATAGCAACATACTGCTGCACGCTAATCTGTTCTGGGCGTTGACTTGAGTCAATCCCTAACTGCTCGAACTCATCGTCAGATAACATGTGCTTTAAGTTATTACGCAGAGTCTTACGACGCATGTTGAATGCGGTGGTACAAAGGTGGCGTAGTACGGTCACATCTTTACAAGGGAACGGCTTTACGGCGTATGGCAATAAGCGTACGACTGCTGAGTCCACTTTAGGCGCAGGGGTAAAGCTGTGGGGCGGTACTTCGAGAACCGGAACCACTTGGCAGAAGTATTGTGCCATGACCGTTAAACGGCCATAGGCTTTACAGCCTGGGCTTGCCGATAAACGCAGTACCACTTCTTTTTGTAGCATAAAGTGCATGGTTTCAATCTGTTCGGCAAATTCGAACAGGTGGAACATCAGCGGCGTTGAAATGTTGTAAGGTAAGTTACCGAACACTTTCATTTTTTTGCCGGGCACACTCAGTTGGCCAAAATCAAACTGCAGTGCATCACCTTGGTGGATGGTCAGTTTATCTTTAAGGACTGGGTGTTGATGTAAGCGTTCAACCAGATCGCGGTCGAGTTCGACAACAGTCAGATTATCCACAGCATCGGCTACAGGTTCAGTTAAGGCACCAAGGCCAGGGCCGATTTCGACCATCACATGGTGATTATCGGGTGCAATCGCACCCACAATGCGGTCAATCACATTGCCGTCGGTAAGGAAGTTTTGTCCGAAACGCTTTCTGGCCGTGTGGCCTAAATGTACTTTGTTGCTCATTAATAATGTAATCGTTTAGTTCTTTGAGGATAACTCAATGGCTTTATTCAGAGCACAGACAAAACTGCCAATATCGGCCTTGCCTGTACCCGCGAGATCGAGCGCCGTACCGTGGTCAACCGAGGTACGAATATAAGGTAAACCTAAGGTGATGTTTACCGATTTGCCAAATCCTTGTGACTTGAGAACGGGAAGTCCTTGGTCATGGTACATGGCCAAGACGACATCGGCGTCCTGTAAATATTTAGGTTGGAACAGAGTATCGGCCGGTAATGGGCCGACAATATTCATCTGGAACTCTTCTCTCAACTCGTTGAGTGCAGGAATAATCACGTCGATTTCTTCACGCCCTAAATGGCCGTCTTCACCTGCGTGTGGATTGAGACCACAGACATAAATTTTCGGTGAAACTATGCCAAATTTGCTGATGAGATCGGCATGTAGAATCTTGATAATATGCTGTAAGCGTTGGCGTGTTATGGCTTTTGCAACATAGGCCAGAGGAATATGGGTGGTCACGAGTGCCACTTGCAAACCCGGCGTTGCCAGCATCATCACTACATCGGGGCAATTTGCTTGATGGGCAAAAAACTCAGTATGGCCACTAAAGGAAATACCTGCTTGATTGATAATGCCTTTATGCACGGGGCCTGTCACGACAGCATCAAACTCGCCGCTCATGTTTTTTTCGCCCGCATAACGCAAGGTTTCAACTACATAAGTGCTGTTTTGCTCATCGAGCTGACCACAAATCGATTCGCTCACTAACTTAAAGGGCGCTATGGTTAATGTGCCCGCTTCTTGCGGTTTAGGAGCTTGATTTGGCTGGTAAGGGCGGAAAGTCACTTGCAAACCGAGTCGTTTCGCGCGGCTCGCAAGTAATTCTGGATCCGCACAAACGACTAACTCAGCAGGCCAAGCCTGCTGAGCGAGTTGTACGACTAAATCGGGGCCAATACCTGCGGGTTCGCCTGGGGTAACGGCAATACGTTTAGTGCTCAATTAGAATTAACCTCGATTGGTCTCTGGCTGGAAGATTTCAATGTATGCGTCTGAACGCATTTCGTCTAGCCAGTTTTGCAGTTCTTCGTTAAATTTGCGACGGAAGATCAACTGGTGCGCACGGTTGCTATTGAACTGATCCGTGGCGTCGGTTTTTCTGCGTTCTTCTAACTGAGTGATATGCCAACCGTGAGTCGTACGGAATGGCTCACTAATTTGGTCGTTTTTCAAACTGTTGAGCGTTTGAGCAAACTCAGGTACGTAAATGCTTGGTTCTGCCCAACCTAATTCACCACCTTTTGTTGCCGAACCAGGGTCTTCTGAGTACTGACGCGCTAGGTCTTCAAACTTAGCTTCACCTGAGCGGATTTGCTTCAGGAATTGCTCAAGCATGGCTTTAGCGCGGTCTTCTGACAGGATCGGCGATGGCTTGAGCAAAATGTGGCGCGCTCTAACTTCTTCGATTTCTTTGGTTTGTAGGCCGCGAGCATCCATGATCTTAATAATATGGAAACCTGCACCACTCTTAATCGGGCCGATAATGTCACCCATTTTCGCACCGTTAATCACTTCGGCGAACAGAGTTGGCATTTCGTTGATGTTCATATAATCCCAAATACCGCCTTCGAGTGCCTTAGGACCTGAAGAAGAAGCGATAGCGGTACGACGGAAATCCTCACCACTCTTCAAACGTTCTAATACGATATTGGCGCGTTTGCTTGATGCTTCGAGTTGTTCACTGGTGGGGTTATTAGGCACGTCAATCAGGATATGGCCAATTTGGTATTCCACATCTTTCATCCCTTGTTCTTGGATGAGTTTGACTAGGCTAGTAATTTCCTGTGGTGATACTTGAATACGGCGTTGTACTTGAATACGTTGAATTTCACCTAGAGTGATTTCTTCGCGCAATTGTTCGCGGTATTGGCTGAAACTTAAACCTTCGCTTTCAATTTTTTGTTGCATCTGCGCGACAGACATTTTTTGTTCGCGCGCGATGTTTTCAATCGCTTGGTCTAGTTGTAAGTCACCAATATTCAGCCCTATACGACTGGCCATTTGCAATTGTAGGCGAGTTAAGATTAAACGCTCAATCACCTGAGTACGCAGGGCACTGTCAGAAGGTAATGATTGGTTTGCTGCTTTGGCATTCGCTTTAACAGTGTCAATCATGTTAGTGATTTCACTTTCGAGCACTATGCCGTCGTTAATTTGGACTGCAACGCGGTCGAGCGGCTGGGGTGCGGCCAATGTAGGTTGGCTGATCGCGAGTGCAAATAAAGCAAAAATCAGATGTTTACTGGGTTTCATCCACAAAATCCTTGGCACGTTCTAAGGTCAGGTTCGACGGCTTAATTGAAATAACTTTACCATTTATATCGAAATTACAGTGAGTTGCCCTAATGTAATTTTTTGGCGACGCATTTGAGTGCAAGGTTAGACCTTAAGATCCGCTTTTATTCGCTTTAGCAAAAGGTGAACGGTAAAGCACTCATTAATCTGTTTGGACTCTGAGTCCTTGTTGAGGTTCAGCAATCTATCACAATTCTTTGCTAATTCCTCAGATAAAGCGGTTTTCTGTAGTTAAACAGGCCGTCATTGAGCATATCGGATACGCCTAATGGGCCAGAACCACCGAGTCCCTTAATGATTAAGTTCAGGTAGACACCACTATCAAACTGCTCACGAGGATCAATTGTGGCAGAACCTATATTGTCGTCATAGTTGGTTTTAATGCGATAATGATAACTAAGTCTTACTGCGTAACAGCATGATTCGTATTGGATACCTGTGTAAGTTTCAATACTGCGACTTTCGTTAAGGTCATAATACCAATTACCAACAAAGTAGAGATCGTCACTGATTGGCCAAGCGCCACGAACGCCCGCTTGGGAGATGTTCACTGTATCATTGGTATTTGAGTTCAATAAATCAGGGACATAGCGATAGCTAAATTGCAGTAATTTATTCGCTTCAGGTCTGAAATCTAAGGTGACTTCAGATTTTTTATTGTCACTGGTGTTGGTATCGTACTGAATCGCAGCCCCCATATACCAATCATGGGACAAGCGGGTATCTAACTCTGCAGCAAGTACTGAAGTTGATTGATTAGACTCAAAAATACTGTCTTCGTAACCGACTTTACTGTCTTGCAGGTAAAAAATTTGTCCTAGGCTGAATTTAGTGGCTTCTTGGTTGTGACTATCAAACAGGCGTGTAGTAACACCTAGAGTGACTTGATTTGCATCGGAAATCCGATCCAGACCCGAGAAGCGACGATCACGGAATAGACCAAAGTAGTCGTCCTGTAATTGAGCCGTATCATAAATGCCTATGTTGCGTTGATCTTCGTAGCCGACATAAAGATATTGAAATTGTGGCTCGAGCGTTTGGCGGTAGTTTTGATCGAAAAGCTCAGTAAAACGTTCGAAGTTGATTTGACCATTAATCCGTACCTGCGGGATGGTGCGATTCACTGTGTCGTCAACAACTATGTCTGGATCTTCGTTATGCTGCCAATAATTGGTCTGCATCAACTTAACTTGACTGGTGAGCGAGCCTGAAGGCCCATGTATTGGCAGAGTTACGCTTGGTGACATGTACAAACGAGTCGCCGTATTAACATTGTTGTCCTGATGGGCAAAATTCGTTAGCTCTGAATTAAAACCAAAATCTAAATTGTTCCAAAAATCAGCGGCACGATAGTTAAAGTTAACCTGAGGCATGACTTGATATGGTTTTTCATCCTCACCCAGTACTTTAATATCTTGTACTCGGGTGCTTAGATCCCAGTTACTTTCGAAGTAGCTGATTTCACCTATGCGTGATAACTGGTTATCGGTTGCACGGTTAACATCTGACTTTAAGTCATTGAAATAATTGTTATCTGATACATCGGTAAAATTCGCTAATACACGCCAATTTTTGTCGATCGCCCCTTGATGCTGCCAGTTATATAAGTAGCGATTCGGGCTACCATCGATCAATTGGTCATTGCCTAGATATTCTAAATTGACTCGGCCATTTTGGGCCTCACCCGCCAGATAACCAAACTCTGTTTTAGTGAATAAACCACGGTTTGACATATAGCTAGGTGTAAATGTTAAATCGTACTCTGGGGCAATATTCCAATAATAGGGTGCGGAAATTTCGACACCATCAGTAGTGCTAGTGCTAAAACTAGGGTAGAGAAAGCCAGATTTACGTTTGTCTGAAACGGGGACTGTCATGTAGGGAATATAGAATACAGGTACACCGCCAATTCTTAGTTTGGCATTCCAAATTTCGCCCCATTCTTCTTCACTGTTGATCTTGATCTTTTCGGCCTCGAGTAGCCAAGACACATTGTCAGGAGGGCAAGTAGTGAAGTTGGTATTCGTTAAAATTAAATTGTTATTGATAGTAATTTGCAGTTTTTCGGCATCACCGTGAACTTGTTGGCCATGGATCCAATATTGTGCGCCTTTAAGGGTGGCACGGTTTGTCCGCATTTGAGCTTGTAAGGATTCGGCTGTAACGGTGAAGTTACTGTCTTGAAAGACTAAATTACCATTGGCATCAAACTGTTCAGTAGCTTGATCTAAAATCGCCTCATCGGCAGCTATGTGCCTATCGCCTTGGCTAAAAACCACATCGCCACGGAAAATCGCCTGCTTCCCCATTTCGGCATTGGTGTTATCAGACGCAATACGAATTTTGTTGAGTTCAGCCGCACTCATCCCTTGGGTTTGAGATACGATACGGGGTACTGGCGGTTCGATTAAGCATTGGGATGCCGAAGCGGTTAGAGAGTCGTCTGCCAGGACTAATTGCGGTAACAGGCTCAGGGCCAGAAGGTATCGGATCTGCATCTTTAGGTCAGTAATTATGATTTCTTATTCTGGACAAGTATGGATGGGGAAAGTTGCAATTGACAAACGCAACATCGCTTAATAAATCTCTCAATTTCTTAGCTGTTTCCAAATTCTATGCCAGCTATAATAAAGCAATTTTTCTTTAAGAGCCATGAAATGACTTTATCCGATCCGAGATTTCTTTCCCTTAATCAGTGGCTGAATGCTTATTTTTCCTGTGAGGTGATGCCTGTGTTGATTTCCGGAGACGCAAGTTTTAGGCGTTACTTTCGGATTTCGATGCCTGATGCTACCTTTATCGCCGCTGATTCACCGCCTCAGTTAGTGCCTATCGCCCCCTTTATTGCACTGTCGAATGCTTATTCAGCCGTGGGACTGACAGTTCCAAAAGTAATCCACGCCGATGCCGATTTGGGTTTTATGTTGATGAGTGATTTGGGCGATACCCAACTCTTATCTGTATTGACGGTACAAAATGTGGAAGGGTTTTACCGTCAGGCGCTCGATTTATTACCGCAAGTGGCCGCTGTGATTGAGTGCAAGAATCTTGATAGCGGTTTAGTTCAGGCATTACCTAACTACGATGAAGCCTTTGTGCGCCGTGAATTACACATTTTTACTGAGTGGCTGTTAGGAACACATCTTAATTTGTCTTTGGACGCGGCAGAGTTGCAGTTGCTGAATGATACTTTTGATCGCCTCGTCGGCAATGCGCTGTCTCAACCTAGTGTGGGAATGCATAGGGATTTCCATAGCCGTAATCTTATGCTGCAAGCGGACAAGCTGTGCGTGATTGATTTTCAGGATGCCGTCGTTGGTCCTGTGACTTACGATGCGGTATCACTACTACGCGATTGTTATATTCGTTGGCCGCAGCCGTTAGTTGCAGACTTGATGCGGTATCATTATCAGCAAGCATTAGCGCTTGGTTTTATTCCCGCACAGACTCCTTTTGAGCAATATCAAACTTGGTTTGATCTCATGGGCTTACAGCGCCACATTAAGGCGGTGGGGATTTTTGCACGGTTAAACTATCGCGATAGTAAAACTGCGTATATGGCGGATATTCCACTGACATTAACGTATATTGTCGACATTTCGCTGCAGTATCCCGAACTCGTGCCATTTGCACACTGGTTAACTCGTCGTGTGTTACCTGCGTTTACTGTGAGTCAGTCTTCATCTGAGGTTAAGCAATGAAAGCCATGATCTTGGCCGCTGGACGAGGGGAAAGGTTACGGCCGTTAACGGATAGTTTGCCTAAACCTATGGTGCCAGTGTTAGGTAAGCCGCTGATTGTTTATCATATTGAAAAACTTGCCGCGATAGGCATAGTCGATATCGTCATCAACCATGCTTGGCTAGGGCATAAGTTAGTCGAAGCACTGGGCGATGGCAGCACTTTTGGGGTGCGCATTCGGTATAGCGCAGAAGAGAGTGCGCTTGAAACCGGCGGCGGCATTAAACGCGCTTTGCCTTTATTGTGTGAGGACGGAAGTGACGAACCTTTTTTAGTGATTAATGGTGATGTGTTTATTGATGCTTTACCGTCAATCACGCAACTGGCTGCGGATAGGCTCGCTCACTTATGGTTAGTGCCTAATCCTGAGCAGCATCCAAATGGCGATTTTGCTTTGAATGGTCATCAAGTGCAGGAGCGTGGCGATGTTAAGCACACGTTTTCGGGCATGGGCATTTATCACCCTGCGCTATTTCATGACACGCCGCAGGGCGCCTTTGCACTGGGTCCGTTGCTCCGATCGCAAATGGCTCAAGACAGAGTTAGTGGTGCCTTGTTTAATGGATTTTGGTGTGATGTCGGTACCATTGCACGATTGCAAGCGCTTGAACTAAGGTTACAAAGTAACAAGTAAATTTCGGTGCTGGCATATCCATAGGATTAAGCTAGTGCATCAAATACATAATAGAAATCAGGAAATAAGATGCGGCTTTGGGGTAAGTTTTTTGGATTTGTCATTGGCTTTATGTTCGGCCGTATTTTTGGTGCACTGCTAGGTTTGTGGCTCGGTCATCTTTACGATAAGCGTGCAGCATCGGGCGTGGGTTTTCGACAGGTTTTAGGGCAGGCTAAGAATCGCCAAGCCATTTTCTTTAATACCACATTTGCAGTAATGGGGCATGTGGCGAAAGCATCAGGACATGTTACCGAAACCGATATTCGCATTGCGACCTTATTAATGGATCAAATGCGTTTAACGGGAGAAGCCCGTAAAGAGGCGCAACAGGCATTTCGTGAGGGTAAATCGGCGGATTTTGATCTGCGCAGCAGCTTACAAGCTTTCCGTGTTATTACGATGGGACGCAAAGAGTTAGTGCAGATGTTCATCGAAATCCAGATCCAAACGGCACTGTCTGATGGTGAATTGGATCCTGCTGAGCACGCTATCTTGATGACGATTGCTCAAGAGTTAGGTTATGGTCGAGCGCAGTTAGATGAATTACTTAAACGCTGGCAGGCGGAGTTTCGTTTCCATCAAACATCGAGTGGCAATAAAACATCGATTACTGATGCCTACAGTTTACTTGGCATTACGAACGAAGCTAGCGACCAAGAAGTTAAACGGGCTTACCGTAAATTGATGAATGAACATCATCCCGATAAGTTAGTGGCGAAAGGGTTGCCACCGGAAATGATGGAGTTAGCTAATCGTAAGGCTCAGGATATTCAAGCAGCCTATGACAGAGTCAAGTCTGAGCGCGGTATGCGTTAGCCTTGATAAAATTGGTTTTTGTAAAAGATAAGGAATTCATTATGAAAAACACTTACCGTTTGTTGCTGTTGGCGAGTTTGTTACCTGTGGCTATGTCTACGCAGGCCGAGGTGTTTATCGCTCCTTTTGGTGGTTATAGTCTGGGGGGCGGTCAATTTGATGTGAATCAATATGAGGTCAACACAGATCAAACTGGTGATAAGGCCGATGTGAAGGTTGAGGAGTCGAGTCATTACGGTTTGATGGTGGGTATTGGCACCAATGATCCCGGTAATATTTATCTTTTATATAGTCATCAAGCCTCTGAACTGAAAAGTGGCGGCTTGTTTACGCCAGACTTTCTTACCTCGTTAGATTTAGATTACATCCACTTGGGTGGCACTTTATATTTCCCCCGTGGCGATATCCTGCCCTATGTCACCGCCAGCGCGGGGATCACCCGCATGCTGCCTAGCGGTTGGTCGAGCGAAACGCGTTTCTCCATGGGAATTGGTGGCGGGGTAGAGTATCAAGTGACGCCACACTTTGGCCTGTTTGCGGATATTCGGGGTTATGCGACTTTTATCAACAGTGACACTTCGCTGTTTTGCAATGAAGATGAATGCCTATGGCATATTACGTCGGATGTGATGTGGCAGGCTCAGGCTAACCTTGGGCTCAAAGTCAGTTTTTAGATCTAACGCATCGTCTTAAAAGGAGATTTAGTGGCATGAAAATAGTCGTACTTGATGGTGAAACCTTAAATCCTGGCGATCTCTGCTGGCAATCCTTAAATGAATTAGGCGAGTTTGCGTGTTTTTCCCGTACGAGTGGCGCTGATATTGTCGCGCGAGCCCAAGGTGCTGAAGTCATTCTCACCAATAAAACGCCGTTGACTGCAAAGACGCTAGCGCAACTTCCTAGTCTCAAATACATAGGCGTATTGGCCACGGGCACGAACGTTGTCGATATCGCGGCAGCTAAAGCGCAAGGTATAGTGGTCACTAATGTGCCCGCTTATGCGCCTGATGCCGTTGCGCAAATGGTGTTTGCCCATATTCTGCATCACACCCAAGCCGTGGCCGCCCATCATCAAGCTGTGGTCGATGGCCAGTGGGTGAACTGCCAAGATTTTTGTTTTACTTTAATGCCGTTGCAATCTTTAAAAGGCAAGACTTTAGGCTTAATAGGTTATGGCGATATCGGTCAGCAGGTGGGAACGCTCGCCCTCGCATTCGGGATGAAAGTTCTTGTCAATACTCGTTCAATCATCAAGGATTTACCCCAAGGCGTGACGTGGGCGCAACGTGATACTGTGCTTAGCGAATCAGATATTATTTCGCTCCATTGTCCGCTTACTCCAGAAACTGAGCAATTTATCAATCAACAAACCCTCGCCTTGATGAAGCTTAATGCGCTGCTGATTAATACAGCGCGCGGTGGATTAATTGATGAAGCCGCGCTTGCTGCTGCGCTGGCTCAAGGCAAGTTATTTGCCGGCGTGGATGTGTTATCGACTGAGCCGCCCACTGCAGATAATCCCTTACTGCATGCGCCTAATATCAGCATCAGCCCGCATAATGCGTGGGCGACGAAGGAAGCAAGGCAAAGTCTACTCAATATCGCAGTGGCGAATTTGAACGGTTATTTGAAGGGGGAAGTGATTAACTGCGTGAACAAGTAAAGCGGTATGCGTCTTCCTCTCTTTTCATCATATCGATGTTGAGAGAGAAAGACGTAAATGGTTATTTATTATTGAGTTTTTCTTCTACGCATCCACCACACACCCAATAAGCCTGTGAGGGCTAATACGCCAAATACGACGGGCTTTTTCAGCTTGTGGTACAGGGCGTTCCATTCTGCCATTTCATTCGCCTGCGCTCGTTTTACTGCACCGTCAAAATCGGGCGCTTCACACTGCAAACCAAAGTTCTCGGCCCAAGGCACAAAGGGGCCGTTGGCGACGTATTTTTTGTAGTAACGCAGGGCAAGTTCTTGATCTCGATATAATACCCAACCTGTGGCTTGGCAGAGTAGCGCTGCATAGGCTTGGCTGTTGTGGGGCACATGATCCGATGCCTTGTTGGCTAGTTCCGCCGCCGTGTAGCGATAATGGAAGCGTTTATCGGGGATTGCTTGGCTGGCACTGATCCGCAGCTGTTCTTTCTCAGCCAGTTTGCTCGGTTCATTCCAATCACTTAGATCGAACACACCTTGGTAAATAGTGTAATCCGGGGCTAATTCAAACCCTAAGAGTTCCATGCCTTGGTGGCGGGCAAGTTCGGCAACAGCCCAATAGGCTTTCGCGCTATCAATGCCTTTTGTTTTTTTCGCTGCATTCAACTCTGTGCCGTAGGCAAGGGCGCTGGCATTAAGTTTAGGATTAGGAAAGTAAACCGGTGCTTCAGCTATCGCGCCTTCGCGTAATAGCCTGCGACCTAACAAGTAGCGCAAGCGGTTGTTAATTGGCTCAATATTATCGTACCAGTCGCTGTCTTTAGGGTATTCAAAGGCGATAAATGGCACATGTTCGTCGATAAATAACTTAAGTTCAGCCGTGGTGAGCACGCGCTCCGCCACATAGGCGATGTCTTGCCAGTACTCATCACCGCTGGCGAGTAAGTGATTGAGCGCATCGACATATTCGCCACGCTCTAGTGACAACACTCCTTGCTCGGCACGAATACGGCAGTAAGTGGCTGTATCTTCATCGGCATTAATGGCTTGTTGCTGAGTTTCTTTAGCGTCAACTGTGGCCGAGATCTTATTGAGTTGCTCAGGGAAGTGACGCGCTGCCTGAGCATATGCCTTGGCCGCTTCTGCTTGATCGCCCTTTTGTAGCATTAATTTTGCGTTGAGCCACCAAGTGAGGCCGCTCGGTTTCGCTAGCGTTAATAGGCGCTCAGCACTGGCATAATCCCCTAACTGGTAATAAATCGCCGCTAATTTATCGCCATGGTTGAGCTGTAAGCCATCGGTTGGAAATACTTTAAGGAGCTCAGCAACCTTTAATCCCATTTCTGAAAGCTGGCCATTATAGGCAAATTCATTAGTGCTGCTTTGCCAATAGGCAATCAATAACTGCTGCACGCTCGCCTGTTGCAGTAGCGGCTTAAGTTCAGCAATCTCTTTACCCATCAAAGTGCGGCTTAACATCAATAAGGAATCATAACCGCCGCTATCGCCCTGTACTGATTGGGTGGCGTAGAGCTCAATAGCTTTATTCAGTGCATCAGGGGTGAGAGTCATTTGCAGCTCTGACTCAGTTTCACCTGTAGCTTGATTGGTCAATTGCGGGAGCGGCTGGCCTTGGTGTAGCAGGATATAGGCTTGCTCACCTAAGCTCGCTAAACTCAAACGAAGGGGATCGGCGGCGCCTTGTGCGACTTCGCTTTGTAATTGTGTTAGGTAAGCATTGGCACGATTAAAATGTTCAGGATCAGCCGAAGTCTTGCTTAAGATAAGCTCAATACGCGACAGCGAATAGAGTGCCCACAGGCTACGAGATGCGCGTTCACTTTGTGGTAATTTAATGATTTTGCTGAAATAGTTACTCGCCCTCTCATAATCTTTTGCTTCAAACGCTACGGCACCTAAGGTGTACCAAGTTAGCGCTTGTGGTAGATCTTTGTCTAACTTAGCGGCCATTTGCTCGGCTTCAATGGGGCCAGTTGCATCCCGCAGGGTGTTTACTAAGGCCAAATGGGCGTCACTTAACTCGCTGTTTTCAAAGGCGCGAGTTTGTGAAAGATAACGGCTATGCACTTCATCCCAGAGATATTCTTGTGCAGCGGGTGCATCTTGATACTGCCAAGGCAAAGGTTTTGCGAGGGCGGTGAGCTGCTGGCTGAAAGAGGTTTGCGGTAAATAACTGAGATTGCTCTGCCTATCCTGAGTGAGTTGCAAAGGAAAATCGGGGCCGCAGGCCAATAGCATAGGGGAAAATAAGCTTAAACAAATGAGCGTGGTCTTTTTAAGCATAAAAGCCCGATTGGGTGTTGCCATGGTAAACGATAGTTTTGGCTTATGGCGCATAAATTCCCTGTAAATATAATGACTCACAACGTGCCCAGCCTATCACTTTTTGGCCGCCAGGGTTGAGCATGTGTGTTTGAATGTCTCTGTTTGATTGCGGCATAGGCATGATTGCAGTGCGTGAAACTGTTTTGGTTGGTGTCAACGCTGCTGTATTCTCAGCTCGCCATTGCCACGTTAACAGCCCATCTTTTTGCATTACGCTATAGCCATTTTGCGCATCATACCCGCTGCAAGCTTGTCCCGCTAGCGACAAAAGAGGAGGAATTTCACCTGCAATATTACCGTGATTCATTAAGCTCAGTTGGAATAGCTGTGGCTTGTGGATTTCCAGATTTTTTGGCTTATTTTCAGCGGTTAATGTCGTTTGGGTTGTGGCCTTATTATCGCTTGAGATCACTAATTCAATCTTGGCGGCAAGTTCACCTTGCTGTGCAACGGCGATTAAGGTGTTGAGTGGCCAAACCCTTTTATCCCCTTCCAGCGGCAGCCTAAACCAGATAATGCCTCTGAGTTTGGCATCTTTTTGTGTGTGTAGTTTTTGCACAAAGGCTTGTAATACTAGAGGATCGGCCATCAGTTCCTGTACTACATTGACTGATTTGAGTTGATCGCGCAGCGGTGTTTCACTTTCAACTTTATAACCTGAAGCTGTAATGATGACCGCCGAACCATAGGCGGGGAGCGCAATAAGGTAAGGCACAGTGCTGATATTTGACAGTTGCTGCACCCACTGCCAACCTTGAGTCGCATCGAATAGTCCGAGGCGTGGATCGCTTACGCTGTGAATTTGTAGCACGAGTTCATCAATACTGGTGAGTAACACGGGAAAATCGGCGCTACTGAGCCAAGCGGGCAGTGCAGTAATGCTGAGTTTGAGTTCTGCGGGTAACTGCGCTTTAAGCTTTTTAAGAAAATCCCGATAGGCTGGCAGTTTACTGTTGGCACTGTCGTGGTCGATTTCAACCCCCGCGATGTGCGTGCCTTTTGCCTGCCAATCTGTCAGTACTTGGCTGATTTTATTGATCACTTGTTCATCATTTAAATGCACGAACTGACCATCTAAGCGAATCACGGCAATTTTTGGCCTAGGATCCGCCTGCAACCAAGCATGATTGACCGCAACTTCAAACCAAATGTCTGCGCCATTGGGTTTTGGATGCGCTTGCAGCGCTAAAATACGTAATCCTTGGAATGCACCTTGGCTTTGCACTAATGCCGTTTGATTGGCGGGGCGCCATTGGCGCTGCCAGATATAGACTTCCTGCGAAAGTGGCGCTCGAAGCGTTGTTGCTTCTGTAGCGGCTTTTACTGCGACACTGGTATTTGGGCTAGCCGTGGTTTCATTAGCGTTCGATGCTGGCTGACAGGCGCTCATAAATACGGTGGCGCTCAACAAAGCAAATAAGAACCATTGATTTCGGTTTATGTTTTTAACCAGATTGCCTATGCCCATACTACCGCTGTCGATTCCGTTTTGAGTGAGGCATTACTATGCCCGAAAAATGCCACTTATACATCGCGGTCAAACTTCTGATAATGCCCACTAAGCTTGGTTTTCCTTTTGGTGCCTTGTTAATCAATATCAGAACTCAGATCTCAAAAATCAGGATCGACTTGAAAGCGCATCTGTTCACGGGTGACGGGATGTTGAAGCATCAATAAATCTGCATGCAGATGCAGGCGATTGGCGCGAGTGCCGTACAGATCGTCACCTACAATGGGCGTATTTAGCCCTTCTGAGTGGGCGCAGTGAACTCTGAGTTGATGGGTTCGGCCCGTTTTTGGGGATAGATATACGCGGGCTGTACGTGCCATTTCATCGATATGGCTTAATTCCCAATAGGTTTGGGCCGCTTTGCCAAACTCATGGCAAACGAGTTGTCTCGGTCTATCGTCTAAATCGCCACGTAGGGGTAAAGAGATTTGTCCGGCTGCCTGCTTATCTGCCATTGCTGTAGGGATCCCTGCTAAAAGTGCCACATAACGTTTAGTTACAGTGCGCTGGATAAACTGTTTTTGCAGCTGTTTATGGGCGTCTTTTGTCAATGCGATCACCATTAATCCCGAGGTCGACATATCGAGCCTGTGGACGATAAGTGGTCCAGTGGAATTGGGAAACGTTTGCCGCATGCGCGAATACACTGAGTCTTCAATTTCTTTGCCGGGCACTGATAAAAATTCGGCGGGTTTGTTCACAATCGCCATCGCCTCGTCTTGGTAGAGGATGTTTAAGGTTTTGCCTTCGGCGGGGTTCGTCAGCAGCGGATTATCATCGACAACAAGCCCTTCGAGCATATGCCCCAAGATAGGCTGGCATTTGCGCAGACAGGCAGGATAAAACTGCTTATGTTGGCGAATTTCTGATTTTGGCGGCGCCCCCCACCAAAATTCGGCAATCGCCAATGGTTTAAGACCGTGTTTAAAGGCGTAATGTAGCAACTTAGGGGCGGCACATTCCCCTGAGCCTGCGGGCGGTGTTAACTCAACCGTCCCGTTAAATATGCCGTTAAGGCTTTTTTCTGCGCCGCGAATATTCAAAAAACGATACTGCTCAAACAGCTTTTGCTGCAGCGCCGCCGAGAGCTGTTTACGCTGTAGTCTTAATGCGTCACGCTTATCAGTGAGCAGAGTTAACGCTTGGCTGATGGCATGGATACGTTCATCCCAATAGCGTTTAATATCTCTTAACTGATTCTTTTCGTTAATGCTTTCTTGGCTGAGTTTAGCTTCGATTACAGTATTTTCACGTAAAGTCTCATCAGTTGGATTGGCAGCCCATTGCACTGCGAGTTGATTGCGCTGCGTCTTGCGGGATTGACGGCCGTCAATCATCACTTGCCTGTGGGCGGCAAGCTTGGCTTGTGCTTGAGCTTGCTCAGCGTTGAGTTCGCTCGATAGCCGAGGAATATCGGGGTGATTTTCTACTGCAAGTAGCTGCTCGTTAATTTGGTTGATTTGTAGATTTTCGGCGTGGAAAAAATTGTCCTTAGCCAGCATATCAAACACAGGTGGAACGAAGCGTGGCCAATGGTTTTGCTCAGCTAACTTGCCCGAAAATGCCGACAAATAGCCCACTTTCCCCTGCGGGTCTTGCACTAAAAGCACACCAAACATTTTACCAATGGCACCCGTTAACTCCCCCGTG
Organism: Shewanella sp. SW32; assembly: GCF_025653365.1. Classification (NCBI taxonomy): domain Bacteria; kingdom Pseudomonadati; phylum Pseudomonadota; class Gammaproteobacteria; order Alteromonadales; family Shewanellaceae; genus Shewanella; species Shewanella sp. SW32. The sequence continues at coordinate 96,481 of NZ_JAKKSJ010000012.1, forward strand.
AGGCCAAAGTTATGTTGCCAATCGTTTTGAGTCTCTAGGTGGCGTTGTAATTCGTTGGCAGCGATCATGCACAGTGGGTGCGGTTCGTAATAGAAAGGAAAGGTAAAACGCTGCGGTAGGGCATAGGCATCAATGGCTTGTGTGAAAGAGGTAAAGCAAGAAGGCTGAAGATGCATATTGGGGTCTACTGTTGGTTTTACTTATCTGGGTTAATTATCGGAGTTAATTATCTGGGTTAAGCCACAACTTAGATGAGGGCTATCAAGAAAGGGCGTTAGTTTACTCTGTCGATTTGGGACTGTCGATTTTGGGCTGTCACTTTTTATTGGTGCGGCTCTGTGTTGAAAAAGGGAAATGGCATTAAAGCGCATTTCCCTTTGATATGTAGCTTGTACTTAAAGCCAATTTTAAACGGTTAAACCCGCTTAAAAGATGACTTTCACTTTACTGGCGCTATCGAGTGCTTTGCTGATTGCGCTGTCGATATCGATATCACGGGCAAGCGCGACACCTAAACGGCGGCGACCATCAATATCGGGTTTGGCGAATAATCTAAGCTGAGTATTGACCGCTTCTAATGCCGCACCAATCCCTTGATAGCGGATATTGCTTGAGGTGCCTTCGGCCAAAATCACCGCCGAGGCACTTGGACCATGCTGATGGATATTGGGAATCGGCAGGCCGAGAATCGCTCTAACATGCAGGGCAAATTCCGATAAATCTTGGCTGATGAGTGTGACTAAGCCTGTGTCATGTGGTCTTGGCGAGACTTCAGAGAAATACACTTCATTGCCTTTAACAAACAGTTCTACGCCAAATAGTCCATAACCGCCAAGGGCTTCGATGACTTTGCTCGCAATCGCTTGGGATTTTGCTAACACTTCATCGGACATGGCTTGTGGCTGCCATGACTCGCGATAATCGCCATCTTCTTGCCTGTGGCCAATGGGCGCACAAAAATGAATGCCGTTGACTGCGCTGATGGTTAACAGGGTGATTTCATAATCGAAGGGAATAAAGCCTTCGACTATCACGCGACCGCCGCCGGCGCGTCCGCCTTCTTGGGCGTATTGCCATGCTTTATGGCTGAGGGCGATATCGCGAATAACGCTTTGGCCTTTGCCCGAGGAACTCATGACTGGCTTCACCACACAGGGCACGCCAATTTCACTAATCGCTTGATTAAATTCGGTTTCGGTATCACAGAAAAAATATGGCGAGGTTGGTAAACCTAAGGTTTCAGCGGCGAGGCGACGAATACCTTCCCTGTCCATAGTGAGCTTTGTTGCCCGAGCAGTCGGGATAATATTTACCCCTTCGGCTTCCATGTCCACTAAGGTTTGGGTGGCGATGGCTTCAATCTCTGGGATGACTAAGTGCGGTTTTTCTAACTCGATAACCGCACGCAGGGCGTTGGCATCGAGCATATTGATCACATGGGAGCGATGCGCGACTTGCATGGCGGGGGCGTTGGCGTAACGGTCAACGCCAATCACTTCAACGCCTAAGCGTTGCAGTTCAATGGCCACTTCTTTGCCAAGTTCACCGCAGCCGAGCAACATGGCGCGTCGTGCGCCCTCAGTGTAGGGAGTGCCTATCATGTGTGGGTACCTTTGAGATTGTAGGGATGATGGGTTTTATGCTTGCGTTCTATGCCGCAATGATGTGGCTAGTTTAGCCTGAACAGGCTTTAGGATCATGGAGTAAATCGACAAGTGTGTCCCGGATCACTGGGGGCAAAAACGAAACAGCATATCTTTGGTTAATATTGGGGCTGAGGTTGAGAGCAAACTCAAATGTTAGTGTCATGTTAATTTCATGTTGGTGGCATGTTTGGAGACCATCCACTAATCTTTGGGATGGAATACATATTATTAATACAAGGAGATGCAGATGTTCTTAGATTACTTTGCGTTAGGTATTTTGTTTTTTGTCATCATTATTATGTTTTATGGTGTCATTGCCATTCATGATATCCCCTATGAAATAGCCAAAAAACGTAATCATCCCCAGCAAGATGCATTGCATATCGCCGGGTGGGTGAGTCTATTCACCCTACATGCTATTTGGCCATTTTTATGGATCTGGGCGACTTTATACCGTGAAGATCGCGGTTGGGGGTTCAATACTGTAATGAAGCGAGAATTAGTTTTAGAGGAGGATGTGAATTCATTGCGCGAGACGGTCAGAGGGCTTCAGACTCGGCTTGAACAGTTAGAGCAAATAACTCCCATGAATATAGCGCCTGCTGTGGATGCGATAAAAACAGACAAAGTTGAGGTATAACATGGATTTATTACTCATACTCACCTATGCGGCCGTGTGTATTGCTATCTTTAAAGTCTTTAAAATTCCGATGAACAAATGGACGGTTCCCACCGCAGTGCTGGGTGGGGTGTTCATTATTGGTACCTTATTGCTCGTGATGAATTACAACCATCCTTATTCTCGTTTTGCCCGTGAATATTTTGTCACTATCCCTATCACACCCGCAGTAAAAGGCTTAGTGACTTCGGTGGAAGTGCAGCCTAATATGCCTGTTAAACAAGGGGATGTGTTATTTCGTCTCGATCCTATTCCCTTCGAGGCCGTTGTTAAACGTAAACGCGCAGCTTTGATGGAAGCAGAGCTCCAAGTGCCACAACTCGCCGCGGCGTGGGAGTCGGCTAAGGCTAATGTAGAGCGCGCTAGGGCCGATAAAGACCGTAATAAATCTGCCTTCGAGCGTTATGAGTTAGGCCGCAAGAAAGGGGGCGCGAATTCGCCTTTTACTGAACTGGAACTCGATAATAGGCGTCAATTGTACTTAGCCTCAGAGGCACAACTGACCGTCGCGAATGCTGAAGAACTGCGTGTCAGGCTGGCCTATGAATCTAATATTGATGGTGTTAATACCAAAGTGGCTGGCTTGCAAGCTGATTTAGCCAGTGCACTCTACGATTTAGAACAGACAGTCGTGCGGGCACCTGCAGATGGTGTGGTAACGCAAATGGCACTTCGTGCGGGAGCGATGGCAGTGCCTTTACCATTACGTCCAGTAATGAGCTTTATTCCCGACGAGCAACGCTACTTTGCGGGGGCATTCTGGCAAAACTCGTTAATGCGTTTGCAGGAAGGTGATGAAGCTGAAGTGATATTGGATGCCGCTCCAGGACAAATCTTTAAGGGGAAAGTGGCGAAAATATTACCCGCTATGGCTGAAGGTGAAGTTCAAATGGGCGGCGCGCTGCAGTCATCGGCTCGTTTATTTCAAAATGGTCGCGTGATTGTGCTGATTGATATCGAAGATGATGCCATCCGTAAGCAATTTCCTGCGGGTGTTTCTGGGCAGGTTGCAATTTATACTGAACATTTCCATCATGTCGCTGTGATGCGTAAAGTATTGCTGAGGATGCAAGGTTGGCTGAATTACTTGTTTTTTGATGGACATTAACCCTTAATCGGTTAACTTTTGTCTGTTGTATCAAGTCCAGTTCGCTGGACTTTTTTGTGACACATTTTGGGGTGAATAAAAAGGAATTTGAAAGCATGCAAGATATTCACGATTTAACCTCAGTGCTGCGCTCCAATACGCCAATTGTAGTGATTGAAACCTATGAAGAATATCGCGTGGTTGAGCTGCTTAAGCGGGTCGCCAGTGTGCTCTATCAACCTGTGTTTACATGGAGCATCACCCAAGGCCTAGCACGGGTCGATAAGCCCTTGGCGGCGCAAAAGTTTAATAGTGAGCCAACCGATCTACTCGGGCAAATTAAATCAACCTCACAGCAGGGGATTTATGTGCTGTGCGACTTCCATCCCTTTGTGATTGATGCACCTAAGAATGTCCGTTTGCTTAAAGAAATCGCCCTTGAGTACGAGACGCTGCAACACACATTAGTGCTGGTGAGCCATGCCTTTGAAATCCCGCCTGAAATCAAACGTTATTGCGCTTATTTTCACTTAACTTTGCCAAGTACAGTGCAATTGCAAAATCTGATTTATCTTGAAGTTGATAAAATTCGTCACCAAGGTACGCCGCTACAGGTCGATGATGATGCTGTGGTCAAATTAGCCGATAATCTGCGGGGCGTGACTTTAGACGATGCCCGTCGTCTCGTACGCAAAGCCATAGTCAATGACGGTGCTATTACCTTGTCAGATATCGACGCCATCAATAAAGCCAAGTTTCAGCTACTCGATCTTAATGGTGTGCTGCAATTTGAATACGACACCAGTGATTTTTCACAGGTCGCAGGACTACATAATCTTAAAAAATGGCTCAAGCAGCGCTCGCCCATATTGGCTGTCAGCGCCATTGACCAAGGCGGCCAGCCGACTCCAGTTCAGCACGTCAAAGCGCTCGATGCGCCCAAGGGGATTTTACTGCTGGGCGTTCAGGGCAGTGGTAAGAGCCTCGCGGCTAAGGCGGTTGCGGGCGTTTGGCAACGACCTTTGCTTAGGCTCGATATGGCAGCCTTATATAACAAATACATAGGCGAAACCGAGAAGAACCTGCGTAATGCACTGGATCTGGCTGACATGATGTCGCCCTGTGTGCTTTGGATAGATGAAATTGAAAAAGGCTTAAGCGGGAGTAGCAGCGATGAGGGCACCTCGACGCGGATCCTCGGCACCTTACTCACTTGGATGGCGGAGCGTAAATCTGAAGTGTTTGTGGTGGCTACCGCTAATGATATTCAAGTTCTGCCGCCAGAGTTGATGCGAAAGGGCAGGATGGATGAAATCTTTTTTGTCGATTTACCCGACGAAGCTATACGCAAAGCCATCTTCTTAATCCACTGTAAGCGCCGTGGAATCGATGTGGCGAGCTTAGATCTCGCCCAGTTATCGGCGCGTAGCCAAGGATTTTCCGGCGCCGAAATCGAACAAGCAGTTATTGCTGCCATGTATACCGCAAGAAGTGTCGAGTGCAGTGTCGACCAAGTGCTATTACTTGAAGAACTTAGTAAGACACGGCCTTTATCTGTGGTCATGAGCGATAAAATCAATGCGCTACGACAATGGGCCGCAGGCCGAACCGTGAATGCCCATGAGTAAGATTTTTGCTTGGTACCATGAGTGCTAACTAGCATTTTTAAACGCTATATTGGCTTAGTTATTTTCGAGATTCCCAAGGTACCGTTATGAATGGTGAGTCGTTTTACTGGATATTAGTGATACAAGGATAAGAGATTGAAAAGTATATATGAACTGATTGATATCGAAGACTCTGGCATAAAAGTAGTCAATGAAGTGGTTGCTGGTGCTGAGCATTGTGTAGAGATACTGCCGCCTTCAAAGGATCGGGTTGAAGTACTTGAATCCCTTCAGGTATCGACTCGTTCGGTATTAGGGGCTATTGCCTACGAAACCGGTGGGATTTTGATCGACAATGGATGGATTCGATTTTTCGGCTCTGGACATGAAAGATTGTCTAGAAACCTTACTGATTGGAATAGAAGTGCACATTATCTTTTAGTGGCTAATGACGTAGTTGGTGGATTTTTTGCTATCAACGGTGGCGGTTTAGGCGCAGATGTTGGGAATATATACTATTGGTCGCCAGACTCAATTCATTGGGAAGGGTTAGAAATCGGGTTCACAGATTTTTTTCAATGGTCAGCTACAAAGAGAATCAATGAGTTTTATGCGAGTTTAGGTAAAGAGCGCTTTCAAAAAACCTATTCACAGATAGCTACAGATAAATGCCTGAGCTTTTATCCATTTTTATGGGCGAAAGAAGGTTCTATTGAAATAAGCAGCGTGAAAGTGGTGTCAGTTGATGAAATGTATAGGCTGAAATTGGAATTATTAACCTCGGTTAGTTAATTCGTTTACCCGCTGATTTTATGAGTACTTCTGCAATAATTATTTGTTATAAACATCTAATATATTGATTGTTAGATGTAAATCTGCTTATCAGCTCTATTGATTCAACATGGATGGGCTGTATATGCTGGGCTGTATATGCCATCCATGATTAATCACTTCTTCGGAGGGGACAGCACCAAGATCTAGCTGACGTTTTTGGCGATATCTTGGGCTTTCTCGTTACCGCTTGCATCAAAAATCAAAGCTGTCGCTATCACCAAAAGCTGTCGCGGCAATGCCTAATGAGTGCTTTAGTGTTGGCGTGACAATATCTCTTTAAATGGTTTGAATCTTAGCGGTATCCACTCCCTGTGGTACCGCTAATGCTGCTTATTCCTATCATGATGACATTAGATATCAAAGGCGAGACTGCCCGGAGTCAGGAATGGCCAACTTAGACGCGTCGGTGAACTCTCACCCTGCGCACCAAAGAAGTAAGCTGTTCTTGGGGTAGCGTAAACTACACTGCCTTTTTGCAACCCGAGTTCCTGCAGATTATGGTGGGTAAATTTGGCTTCCCACAGTTCTTCGCTATGCCAGCCATGTGGGGCTAATTCCAATCTAACTTCGGCGCCGATTGGGGTCATGGCGACAATATTGAACGGCAAATTGGCCTGACTATTGGGCTTATTTGACAGCGCTAATTCGTGACTGCGTACATAGAGAACACCATCTTGCTGCAGGGTTTGCTGTTCTGGAGGTGTTAAAAATGCTTGACCATTTTCCCAACGTTTTTGTTGCCAACTGGCTTCAAAGACATTGACGTTACCAAGAAAATCAAACACAAAGCGACTATTGGGGTGTGAGTATAGCTCAGCAGGTGTATTAATCTGCTCTATATGACCATTGCTCATCACTACCACTCTATCTGAGAGCTCAAGCGCCTCATCCTGATCGTGGGTCACAAACACGCTGGTGAATTTCAATTCATCATGCAGGCTGCGTAGCCAGCGGCGTAGTTCTTTACGCACTTTAGCATCTAAGGCGCCAAAGGGTTCATCCAGTAGCAAGACTTCTGGTTGGGTCGCCAGTGCGCGGGCCAATGCAATGCGCTGTTTTTGTCCTCCCGAGAGTTGTTCTGGATAGCGCTGTGCGAGATGGCCTAGTTGTACTGTTTCTAGCAGTTGTGTCACTCGCTTATGAATTTCTGCCGCCGAAGGCCTTTGTTTTTTCGGCATGACTTCGAGTCCAAAGGCGACGTTATCGGCGACCGTCATATGGCGAAACAGCGCGTAGTTTTGAAACACAAAACCCACGCGTCTTTCACGCACATGCACTTGGGTGACATCTCGATTGCCGAATTGAATTTGGCCGCTATCGGCTCCTTCAAGACCGGCAATAATCCGCAGCAGTGTGGTTTTACCTGAACCTGATGGTCCCAGCAGACCAATCATTTCCCCTTCTTGAATATCGAGATTAAGTGGGGAAAGCGCCTGAAATTGGCCAAATTTCTTGGAAATATTAGTAAGACGAATACTCATAGTTGGCTCTGCTCTTTATTGTCATTGGCGGTTAAACTGCGTTGTTGCCGCCATTCCACTACGGCTTTTAACATTAGGGTAAATAGGGCGATCAGGGCCAGTAATGATGCGCTCGCGAAGGCGGCTTCGGCCTGATAATCTTCGTACAATAATTGCACATGTAAAGGTAAGGTATTGGTTTCGCCGCGAATGTTGCCAGACACGACAGCAACGGCACCAAATTCTCCTACGGCTCTGGCATTGGTGAGGATCACACCGTAAATCAGTGCCCATTTGATGTTGGGTAGGGTCACGCGGCGAAAGAGTTGCCACCATGACGCTCCAAGGATCACTGCAGCTTCTTCTTCCGATGCGCCCTGTTGTTGCATCAATGGGATCAGTTCTCTGGCTACAAAGGGGCAAGTGACAAAAATGGTCACTAATAGTATTCCCGGCCAAGCAAACATGATCTGCAGATCGTGCTCATATAGCCATTCGCCCAGCCAGCCACTGTTGCCATAGAGCAGCAAATAGAGCAAACCTGCGACGACAGGGGAGACCGCAAATGGAATATCAATTAGCGTGATCAGTAACTTGCGACCGGGGAATTCAAAGCGAGTCACGCTCCAGGCCAGCATGATTCCGAACACTAAATTGATCGGTACTGTGAGTGCTGCCACCATCAGTGTTAAACCAATCGCATGCAGCGAATCCGGTTGAGTTAGGTGCCCAATATAACGCTCCCAACCTCCGACAAACGCCTGCTGAAAAATACTCACCAACGGCAATAGCAACAATAGTAAGCCTAAGAGCACGGCGAGGGTAATAAGGCTCCATTTGATCAGGGGCGCTTCACCGACTCTTAAGGGTTTAAATGAGTTCATATTCGCTCCTTATCGTCCATGAATGCGGCGCAGATAACGCGCCTGCCACAGGTTTATCAGCAGTAATAGCAGTAACGAGGTCATCAGAACCACTGAGGCAATGGCGCTGGCACCTGCAAAATCAAATTCTTGTAGGCGGACAAAGATCATTAACGAAGTGATTTCACTGATATAAGGCATATTACCAGCGATAAAGATCACTGCACCAAACTCACCCAGACTGCGGGTAAAAGATAGTGCCGTTCCAATCATTAATGCTGGCCAAAGGGAGGGCAAAATAACCCGCCAGAATACCGAACGATCCGAGGCGCCAAGCGTCATTCCCGCTTCTTCTTCCTCGTGGGATAACTCTTCGAGAACGGGTTGTACTGTACGAACCACAAAGGGAATACTGGTGAAAATCATCGCGACCACTATGCCTAGCGGGGTGTAGGCGACTTTTATGCCCCATTCAGCTAATAGACTACCGATTTGGCCGTTTTCCGCATAAAGGGTGGCTAAGGTGATACCGGCAACGGCGGTCGGCAAGGCAAAGGGCAAATCTACCAAGGCATCTAAAATGCGTTTGCCGGGAAATTCATAACGCACGAGTACCCATGCGAGTAATAATCCGAAAAGGCAGTTAAATAATGATGCCGCGAGCGCCGATAGTATGGTGACTCGGTAACTGGCAACCACTCTGGGATCGGCAATCACGCCCCAGTATTCGGACCAGCTCATTGAACTGGTCTGCATGATTAAGCCTGTGGTCGGCAATAATAGGATTAGGCTGACAAACAGTAGGGACACGCCTAAGCTGATGGTAAAACCGGGAAGAACCCGCTTATGGCGTAAACGCCCGTTATTAAAAATCACAGAATAATCACCCGATCAGGTTAATTGCGTTAAACCAATACTATTTATAAGGTTCGCTCGTTGTTGGCTCAAGCCATTTGTAGGATGCAATCTTTACGGCTAACACTGATTGATAAATGCCAATTAGCGATAAACCCGAGACTTTGCTCGGGTTCAATGTTGATATCTTACTACATTAAGGACGATATCAGCGCTTTAATAGCTCATCGAGTTTTGCACCGTTAGCAAACTGCGTTTTCATGGCATTATCCCAACCACCGATGATTTGCTCAACAGTCAGCAGGTCAACGGTAGGGAACTGCTTAGCAAACTCAGCTTTTACCTTTTCGTTGTGTACACGATAGCTGAATCCTGCCAGTAGACGTTGCGCTTCTTCGCTGTAGAGATAATTCAAATACTCAGTTGCGAGTTCCTGTGTACCGTTACGCTTAGCATTTTTCTCAACCACAGCGACGGGGAACTCTGCCAGAATCGAGGTTTTTGGTACAACCACTTGGTAATCGTCCGTACCATACTGCTGGCGGATATTGTTCACTTCCGATTCAAAGGTAATTAATACATCACCGATCCCACGTTCAACAAAGGAGGTGGTCGCACCGCGGCCGCCTGTATCAAATACTGCGACATTACCGAGGAATTTTTTCAGGAATTGATCCAGTTTAACCTGATTATCCTTACCATAGTTTTTCTGAGCATAACCTAATGCGGCTAAATAAGTGTAGCGAGCATTACCAGAGGTTTTTGGGTTAGGAAAGACCAGTTTAACGTCATCTTTAGCTAAATCGCCCCAGTCGCTGATCTGCTTTGGGTTACCTTTGCGTACCAAAAATGCGATGGTGGAATAGTAAGGTGAACTGGCGTTAGGCAGTAATTGTTGCCAATTTTCAGGGATCAATTTACCGCGATCGTGCAGAACTTGTACGTCTGTCACTTGATTAAAGGTCACCACATCTGCGGGTAATCCCTGCAGAATCGAGCGTGCCTGTGCAGATGAGCCTGCATGGGATTGTTTAATTTCGACGGTTTTACCTGTTTTCTCTTCCCAATGTTTGGCAAAAACGGGGTTGTAGGCATTGAATAATTCCCGTGCGATATCATAAGAGGAATTAAGCAGGGTTTGATCTGCGGCAGTCACATTGAGTGAGGTTCCCAGAATGAGGGTTCCTAGCAGGGCCTTTATCAATTTTACAGACATTTTTAACTCCTTAATCTGGCAATTTTGTCAGCGTTATGGCACCTAGAGTAATAGAATTAATTGTTTATAAAAAGCCAGTTGAATAGAACTTTTTTGAATAACTATGAGCGATTTATTTTATGTTATAAGCAGTATTCACCGTGTTTGTCAGTGGTAACCGACTTAGAATAGGCTATCGCTTAGTTGTTTTTATCAAGTAAAGGATAATCCTAGTGTCTGACTTTCCGACAATTGAAGCCTGCATCGGGCAAACTCCGCTGGTTCGCTTGCAGCGGCTTAACTGTGGTACTTCCACTGTACTGTTAAAATTGGAAGGCAATAACCCCGCGGGTTCAGTAAAAGATCGTCCTGCACTCAATATGATTATTCAGGCCGAACTTCGCCAAGAAATAAGTCCTGGTGATACGCTTATTGAGGCAACGAGTGGCAATACTGGGATTGCGCTGGCGATGGCGGCGGCAATCAAAGGATACAAGATGATCCTGATTATGCCGAATAATTCGACTCAGGAGCGTAAGGATGCGATGCAAGCCTATGGCGCAGAACTCATGCTAGTGGATAACATGGAGACTGCGCGGGATTTGGCGCTGCAGTTACAAAGCGAAGGCAAAGGTAAGGTGCTGGATCAATTTAATAACCAAGATAACGCTAATGCCCATTTCCTCACGACAGGCCCTGAGATCTGGCAACAGAGTCTAGGCAAAATTACCCACTTTGTGTCAAGTATGGGGACGACAGGTACCATAATGGGTGTGTCAAAATACCTTAAAAGTTGTAATCCCGACATCACTATCGTCGGCCTTCAACCCGCCGATGGCAGTGCTATTCCAGGGATTCGGCGTTGGCCGCAGGCATATTTGCCTGGGATTTTTGATGCTTCTTGGGTTGATTTAGTTATGGATATTGAAGAGCAAGATGCAAAAGCCATGGCGAGAACTTTAGCGCGAGAGGAAGGGATTTGTGCAGGAGTCAGTTCGGGCGGTGCCGTGTTTGCTGCGCTGGAGATTGCTAAACAATATCCGGGTTCTGTGGTCGTGGCGATTGTCTGTGATAGGGGCGATCGTTACCTTTCGTCAGGGCTTTTTTCCTGAGTCCTAGATTTTTACTTTAAGCATATTGAGCGATATGAATATTTGATGGGTGAAAATGGGCGAGATACGCCCATTTTTACCCTTTAAAACGTGATCATTTTTTCGGTGGGAATTGCGCCAAAATTCGGTTGACGGCTTTGGCGGTATCTTGGGCTTTCTCGTTACCGCCTGCATCGAAATCATAGCTGTCGCTGCCACGCCAAATAAGAGCTTTGGTCTTAGGATCGACAATATCTATCTGAATGGTTTGAATTTTAGCGGTATCACTCCCCAGCGGCACGCCAACACTGGTGCCTATTCCAATCCCGCCCGAATTTCCGAATGTGCCTGTGCCTAATCCAATGGATAGCCCTGAATCTTTGGGCTTATCTTGGGTGAGTAAGGCGTAGGCGACGTTAAAGTCGGGCGACGCTGTATTTTCTACAAACCCTTTTTGAGTCAATTGGTTGTTAATTTCTACTTGAATACGCTGGGCGCTTAACGGGTCATCCGTCGGCTGTGGTGTTAACTGGGTAAAGCTGCGTAGTGCGGTGAAGTCGTAATTGAGATCATAATCGTTTTTCGGTTTACTGCTGCAAGCGCTTAATAAGGCAACAGCGACGAGCAGACTGGCAAAGTGACGGTATCCCATGATAGTGCTCCAAGTTGTACAAACTCTGTTCAATGTGCCTTGATTAAGGTTGTTTCTGCAAGTACTTTAGATAAGTGTGTTGTATTTGAATCGCTTTGAATGCAATCCACACGCTTTGTTTTTTAGCACGGATCGTTTTGAGTATGGTTTATTTTTAGATAGGAATAGCGGCGGGTTATGGAACAGTTAGCTTTTTTTGATATCCCGAGTCCTTGTGTCGGTGTGTGTGTTACCGATGCGCGCGGTTACTGTAATGGTTGCCTGCGAAGCCGTGACGAAAGATTCAATTGGTTAACGTTTTCAGATGCGCAAAAGTATGATGTCATTCGCCTGTGTACTCAACGTAAACGTCGTCGCCAGTTAGCGATGATGAAAGCAAGGCAAGCACAAATAGAGCAAGAAAGAGCAGCGTTAAACCCACAGTTGAATTTTGAGCCTGAGCCTGAAGCCGATCTGGATTTTGGTGGCTTCGAGCTAGACTAATAGGTTGAATTGACTTGTTTAACTCGTTTTTATATTCGCGAGTGGGATTCATGACTGACTTGTAATAGTCTCATCTCGATTCCTATTACAGCTTACGTTTTTTCGGCCAGATTAAACTAAATCGAGTATGTTGTGCATCACTGGTAACACTCACATTCCCTTGATGTCGTTGCATAATCCGTTTGATGATCGCAAGGCCTAAACCATGTCCTTTATTGCCATTCTGTACCGATTGGCTGCGATAAAAAGGCTCGAACACTTTGGGTAAATCCACTGCAGGGATAGGTTCGCCGTCGTTACTCACACTTAAATTGACCCTGTGCTGGGTCTGCTTAACCTCAATGATGATTTCAGTGCGGGCAAAGCGTTGTGCATTGGTCAGTAAATTCTGTAGCGCCCGTTCGATTAATGCGGGTTCTCCGAATAAGGGCAGTTTTTCGACTTCGGCTTTGAGCGTTATAGGCGTTGGACTTAAGGTTTCTAGGCGCTTAATACTTTGATTGATGAGATTAATTAAATCGTACTCATCCAACTGGATACCTTCTCGCTGTGACTCTAAGCTGGCATAGGTTAGCAGTTCCTGAAGTAAGTCTTCCATTTCTTTGATGTCGAGCTGCATTTCGTCGAGAAAGTCTTGTCGCTTCTGTTCGTCCGAATCTGGCTGACAATACATAGGCATAAGTGCAAGAGCAAATTTGAGCCTCGCCAGTGGCGTGCGGATCTCATGGGATACCGCATTAGATAGGTGTTTCTGGTTCTCAATCAAGGCGCTGATATGTCGCGCCATTTCGTTAAACGTATTGGCTAAGGGCTTAACTTGGGAGCGATTTGACAGGGTAATCCGCGTGTCCCATTTGGCTTCGCCAAATTCTTTGGTGGCCTTACGCAGTATGCTCAAATCCCGTGAAAGCGGGCCGACCCAAATTAGCGCAACGAGGGCGAGCGATAAATAAAAGAACAGGGTGAACAGGCTGCGAAGGTTGGCTCTGGGATCTATGTCCAGCGGCCCTGCCATTAAGACTTGATCGTCTACTCGAATAAATTGCAGCAGGCTATCATCATTGGCCGTGGTGGTGAACACCTTGCTTGTGCTTAACGCTTGATTATCTGCCAGCGCGACTTGATCTGCATTGAGTAATTGCAGTGGCATCACAGGGTTCGCTGGGATCGCCTCCAGATACCGTTGGCGGGCATCGGGAGGTAATTCCGCTAATAATTGCGCCAATGCCACTAACGGCGCATCGAGGGCATTATTGTCATCAACATTCTTCTGCCACAGGCTGTCGAGTGTCCAGCCAATCCCAAGCACGCTGAGACTGAGTAGCAGATATAAACTGATAAAGAGACGTTTCACTGTATTTGTGCTTAGTTATTCCAAGCTTCAGGAGCAAAGAGATAACCTTGTCCCCAAACGGTTTTAATTCTGAAAGGTGTCTCAATATTATCGTTGAGTTTTTTACGTAATCTAGAGATCCGCACGTCAATTTTTCGATCTTTACCATCGAAATCAATATTGAGTAACAACTGATAAATATACTGACGGCTGAGCACTTGGCCCGCTTGCGAGGCCAGTAACCACAGCAATTCGAATTCATGGCTGGTGAGATCAATTTCAGTTTCATTAAGACGAATCGCATGGGTATGCGGGTCGATACTCAATTTACCGAAGGTTAGACAGTGTGATTCTGCCTGTGGTGGCTGATTCTGACGGCGAAGTAAGTTGTTGATCCGCGCAACTAACAGAGCAGGATCGACGGGCTTGACTACATAGTCATCGGCACCGAGTTCTAGTCCTTTGATTTGATCTTCACTTGAGCCAAGTGCGCTCATCAATAGGATTGGACCTGCGAAATAATCGGGCAGTTTCTCACACAGAGTGAGACCATCCATGCCCGGTAGCATAATGTCTAACAGTATGATATCTGGCTTGTAATTGATTAATCGTGTTAGCACTGTATCGCCACGGCGTTCAACTTCAACATGCATACCATGGGATTTTAGGTAATCTACAATCAAGTTTGCTAGGCGAACGTCGTCTTCAACCAATAATACTCTGTGGTTCGATTGTGGGCTTGTCATTAAAATAAACTCCAAGGGTTGCGGTAACGTCTGCGAACCTGAGGTTGTGATGCAGAAGTGATTTTAAGTTTGGCACCAGCCAAAGTTTGGTTACTGTCTTTACTCACCATGACAAATTGAATATCCGTCATAGTGTGGATTTTCATGCTTAACGTATGGGTTGAAACTGAATCACTGCACCATTTTGGATAGGCGGCGTTGTCGGACAAGATACAGATAAGCTCATCTTTAGCGAGTTCCCACTGTAGTTCTATATAGACGTCACAGGCCTCAGTTTCTGAACTTGTGATGCAAATTTCGGGTGTGAGTTTGAGTGCCGAGTCACGAGTTTTGGCTTGTGCTGAACTTTGGCCCATTAAGCCGAGGCTTAGACCTATAAAGCAAAGCAAGCTTAACTGAGGCAGTGTCACTAACGTTAGAACCTATAGGCTGCGCCGATAAAGTAGGTGCTGCTATAGTCTTGGTCTAACAAGGGACTGGCGGCAATCTCATCGGCAATTAGAGTGTAACGAACTGCCAACAGTAGATCCCAATTGTCAGTTAATATGTAACGGGCCGTCATTTCCGCACCTTTATCCCAACCTGATTTTGCTTGATATTGTTCACTCCAATAGGCGTTTTCACTGGGTCTAACGCTGTAATAATAATCCACTACGGCTTGGCTCTTCCAATCAAATACCAGCGCAAACTCAAAAATGAAACGATCGTAATCCCAGCCATAGGTCCATTTTATTTGTGCTTCTGAACCTTGATGAACATTAAACATATCATGGGTGTACGCCAATCTAATAATACCGAGCCGCGTATAGATGAATGCTTCGGCACCGCCAAGTAAGGTGAAGTTCCGAGTCTCTAAGGAATTAAACTCAGGCTCGGGCTCAGTCGACAAAGCCATACTATTTATGGCTTTGGCTTCAACTTGAGTGCCACGATTCAAAAAGATATTCGATGGGTCCCATTGATAGAAGTAGGCTCTATCTAAGCTATAACTTGTTACTAAGTTAATTGTAAAGCTTTCTTGCTCGGCTAAGGTATAACCTAAATTACCATTGTCGAAGAACCAGTGTTCGCCGTAATAGGCCACTGTTGGAATAAAGAACAATGGAATATCGTCAAAATCCCTGAGTGGATTGCTTTTTTGTCCCCAGCCTATGGCGATGCCTAGATCCCAGTTGTTCATCTCAATACATTGATTTTCTGGTGCACAGGCTTCTTTCGCCATTCCGATTGCAGGCAAAATACTTAAACTTGTAATGAGGACAAAAAGAATACGATACATGATTTAACGATTAAGGGCTGAGGTTAACAATACAGGAAAACAGATTAGCATTTTATGCTCAATTCAACAGTGGTTTCATTCACGGAGATGCAAAATGATACAGCTATCAATTAAATAATAAATTTATGAATTGCACAATATGTTGATAGTCATGCTAAAAGCTTATCTTGGCAGCTTTCGTACGGTTAATTGTGGATGTTAAATTTTGTGTTTTATAAGTTTCGAGTGTAACTGAAATGATGTTAATTATGATGTAAAAGCTGTGTTGCTTGGAAATAATAATGCCATTCGCAAGTGTGAATGGCACAGACTGGAGCCGAATAACCTACTTTGCGGTAATAACACAGAGATTAGAATGAAGATTAATTGACCTCAGTAACTGACTTGTAGCCCATTTCTGTCAATTGATCGTTTACACAATCAAGCACATATTGTTTTAGCTCAGCATTTTCGACTTGATCTTCAGAGGCCATCTGCTGGCACACTTCTTTCAACTGAGCGAGATCGGCTGCTGGTGCAGGCGGTAAAGAGGAGTCGTCAGCAAAGGAAGTGAAACTTACTAATGCCAATAGAGTAAAAACAGCTGATAACTTATTCATTTTATTTCCTTTAGTTATGTATTGTTAATCACAGATTAAGAAGCATTCTCTTAATACCACTGTGCCAACATTAGCAATTTATCACTGCTATTCTGTTTTAGATATAAATAATTTTGACCTTTCTTGATTAAGGTTTTTTACCTTGTTTTCCCTTGATTCGCTTCAAGTAAATGGGCTGGATAAGTGTACTTTATTTGCTCTAGTTTGATTCATTCTCAGCATCTTTTGCTGCTTGAGTTAGGTTCACAACCCTCCCTCTGAACTTATGCGCGCTAAGTTGGCTCTTTTGAACTTGTGTTTGAAATTTATTGATGAAACTCTGCACATAAACTTATGTGCTTAACTTATGCGCTTAATTGTGTGCTTAATTGTGCGTACAGTAGAACTTGGATTTCTTTCAAAAGTGCTGCTTGCATCACTTTAAGGACTTATTTGCGATAAAGTGCATTATTATCACTGTTTATGGTCGATTTTTAATGAAGGTTTAATCGCCGCTGTTAACTGAATTATGCGGTAGTTATAAGAAGTCATATAAAATGAGATATGACGCATGTTGTAGACCGTTTTTTTCTAGAATATTGAATTAAAAAGAATTAATTTTTATGTGTTTTTTAGTTTAAATTTTATTTTACAGTTTATTATTTTAACTTTATGTTTTTATTGTTTATTTTTATGTGTTAGTTTGTTTTTGATGATTACATTGCTAAGATTATAGCTATCCTCTAGAATGCGCCGCTCTCGCAGGTGCGCGTGCATAAGATTAATGGCAAATGCTATTGATTTTTATTGAATTGTTGATTTTTCTCTAGGGGAACTCTGTGTCTACAAAACTGGCTAATCCAGCGCCATTAGGTTTAATGGGCTTTGGTATGACAACAATTTTGTTAAACATTCATAATGCGGGATATTTCCCTATTGATTCTATGATCTTAGCCATGGGGATTTTTTACGGCGGCATTGGTCAAGTAATTGTGGGGATTATGTGTTTCATGCGCGGCGATACTTTCGGTACGACGGCATTTACCTCATACGGTTTGTTTTGGTTAACGCTAGTGGGCCTCATTTTAATGCCTAATGCTGGCATTGCGGCGAGTCCAACGTATTTTATGGGCTGGTATTTAACGCTTTGGGGCATATTCACGGCATTTATGTTTGTGGGTTCTTTGCGTTATCCAAGAGCCAAACAGTTTGTGTTTGCTTCTTTGACTATCTTATTTTTTCTGCTGGCGGCGCGTGATTTTACGGGTAGCGCCTTGATTGGCACTATTGCGGGCTTTGAAGGGATACTTTGCGGTGCGAGTGCGATTTATTTTGCGATGGCGCAGGTGCTTAATAATGAGTATGGCCGTACGATTTTACCGGTTGGTGAATTGAAAAAGTAACGATTCAGCAATGCAGAGTTGTAAAAAAGGCTGATGAAGATCAGCCTTTTTTATGGGTGTTAGCTGTACTAGATTTTAGTTTTAATATAGGCCACAGCTGCTTCATCTAAGCTACGGAGAGAAACATAACTCGTGCCTGCTTTGTGGGTGATCAAGAAGCCTTTTTCAGTTTCTTTAATCCGGTAAATGTCGGTCCATAAAATTTGGCTGGTCACAGACATGGATTGAGTATGAATCCCTTGCCCATCAATAGTGAGTGTGACCTCATTGCTGGCCGCTTTACTCATCATCTGACGCATCAACCACCATGCTTTGTGATACTTCACATTGAGCGCTTCGATAACACCTAACCCAACAAAAAAGTAAGCTAAATAAAGGCTAATATCGGTGAAAATAAGCGCGATACCTATCAGTGTTAATCCAATGGCTTTGTAGTAAGGTTTGAGCGTGGGATCTGGTACCACTGATTGTGTATAGCATTCATCGAAATGGGCTTTATCTAAAATATACGTTGTGGAGTATGAATAGGGCGTTGGCATCATGTCATCTAATTGAGGTGGCACTTAATGCGGGCTAGTGTAGCGATTACAGTGATGAAAGTAACTAACCTTGCTATTGCAAGCATGAATGAGCACTTTGGTGTTTTCAAATTCGACGTTTAAACCCGCTCGTTAATACAGGTCAAGATATGAGTTGGACAGAAATACGGCAACGGCTATATTAGTCTTGCCGTAAGCATTGTTCGATTTTCGTGATTTGACGCAAGGAGTGCAAAACATCATGGCCCTAGTCCCCAAAGATTTTGTCAATTACAAATCAACGCCGGTTTTCAACCATGACAACGTCCCTAAAATGTTGCTGCACATGCACAATACTAAGGCTGGCGTATATGGGCAAATCCAAGTGTTAACGGGCAGCTTAAAGTTTTATGGCTATACGGGTAGCAGGGGCGAGTTAGATAAAGAAATTATTATTCGCGCAGGTGAAACCGCCATTTCACATCCTGAATATTGGCATAAAGTGGAGCTACTGACCGAAGATACTCAGTTTAGACTCCACTTTTATGCCCATAAGGATTCGGCCATAGTGGCGCAGCAACAATCCGAGCGAAGCGAATAGTACCTGGCTCCTATACCCTATTCACTACATGCGGTTCTTGGCTACTTCTTTTTAATAACGATTTACGCTAATAGCGATTTCGTTCCGTTGGAATATCAGTTAAATACTCCACAAATTCCACTTCAAAACCATGGGCATCGAAGAAGTAAATATTGCGTCGATAGGGATCATCCATGCCATCTTTGGCAATAGGGAAACCTGCCTGAGTCAGTCTTGCTATCACAGCATCTAAGTTGTCGGTCACAAAGGCAAAATGCGCCAGTCCAATTTGATGACCAGCCAAATCGCGGTTTTCACCTTCACCATTGTCACTAAAAGCAATGTATTGATAATCATCGCCAAAATGAATCCAATTACGGGGTTTGCCGTACCAAGTGCCTTTATCACCACCACGAACACGCCAATGGGGGAAAGCCGCTTGATAAAAGCGCAGTGCTGCGGGGATGTCGTCTACCACTAAATTGATATGCTCTAAATGAATCATAATGCGTTCCTTGTAATGATTTTAGTCTGTTGCTGGTGGTTAAAATCTCAAGCCGCTTACATACCGTAACAGTACTCCTGCTGTTTTGGGTACGCTTGATTGGCATGTTGTTCACGAATGGGGGCTAATGCTTGGGCGTATTGATGCAGCATATATAAGCTGTATTGCACTCTTTCCCTAAGCGCGATATCGCGGGCACTCTCAGGGATTGCATTGAGTACATGGCTGACATTTCGGATGATTAAGTGATCGGGTATGGGCACTAATTTATTGTTTTTAAGGGCATTCATCTTCACTTCAACGATAGGGTAGGTACCGCTAATACCATCCGATATTGAAACTAATAAGGCGGGTTTATGGGCGGTTTCTTCGCGAGTACACATCAACAAAAAGTTCTTCAGTAATGGTGATGCCATGCCGCCCCATTCCGGGGTGATCAGCACTAGCGCATCGGCTTCATCGACTCTGTGTTCTATTTCGGGCCAGTGTTCACCTTTGTTGTCTTCTTCTCCATCCCAAAAGGGCAGATTAAAAAGGCATAGTTCTAAGTGATGTATCGTGTCGTAACCCATGTTGTGGGGAGATGAGAAACTGCTTTCCGCGATATAACGACCGACTTTAGCACTTTGTGAATCGGGTCTTTGGCTGGTGCTGATGATGAGTAATTTCATTAAGTAAACCTATTTGTTTATAAATTATTTGTAAGGTAATTGCTTTATTTAATATTGTAAAGGATAAAGTAAATGAAAAAGTTTATTTAATCTGTTAAAGCAGCGGAGATTGGGAGATAATGCTTCGGCTGAAATCGGGGAAACTCAATGAAAACTACTGATAAGATTATTCAATTACTCAAGTTGCATGGCCCGCTTACTGCTAAAACCTTAGCGGAGGAATTGGCGTTAACGACTATGGGGGTGCGTCAACATCTGCAAGCTTTGGAAGATATGGGCGATGTGGATATTGAGGATCGAGTTGAAGGCCGCGGTCGCCCAACACGTTACTGGGGATTGACCGAACAAAGCCGTACTCACTTTGCCGATCGCCATGAGGAATTGACGGTACAGCTGATTGACTCGGTAAAAATGATCTTTGGCGACCAAGGCTTGGATAAGCTTATCGGTCACAGGGAGCAAAGTGCGTTAGTCCAATATCGTGCGGCAATGGAAGGTGCTACTGATATTCCGACACGTTTGGCCATACTTGCGAAATTACGCTCGAACGAAGGTTATATGGCGACCATGGAACACATCGATGGCGTGTATTTTTTACTCGAAAATCATTGTCCAATCTGCGCTGCAGCGACTAAGTGTTTGAACTTTTGCCGCTCTGAGTTGCAACTTTTCCAGCAGTTATTCGCTGATATCGCCTTAGTGAGCCGCGAAGAACATATCATCGAAGGTGCTCGCCGCTGTGCATATAAGATTGCGGCAATTAAAGTTGCGACGATAGTCTAGTAGTGCAGTTAAGTTGTTCGCTTGAGGCGTTTTATCTGTGGGATAAAACGTCACTGAAAGCTAACGCTATATATTAAGCATTCGTTATGGGCTTAAACCTCGGAGCTTAGGGCTTATCAGGTTCGTGATAGGCCAATAAGGTTTCGAAACGAGGATGCCCTTTAAGTTGTGAGAAATCAGCTTCATCCAACGCTAGCTCTTTGAAGGATGCGCTGTTATGGATTGCACGTTCCAAATCAGAAATTGCCCTATCTTCAACACCTAAACACGCAAAGGCGCAGGCTCTTTGATAAAAAGCATGGGCGTTAGTTGGGTCAACTTCCAAAACACGATTACATAGGCTTTGTGCCCAATTAAATTCGCGCATTTCCATTGCGGCATCGGCCTTGTAGGTCAGCGCTTCCAAGTCTCCAGGTCGAATCGTGAGGATTTCATCGTAGACTTCAATTTTTTGTTCGGGTGTCTGGGCACTTTGGGCGCGTAGCCACAGATTATGAATTTCATTAATCACTTCTATTTCACGATTATTATCCGTGATAGTACGACTCTTATGCTTGAGTTCTTGCTCGAGTAATTTGAACTTTTCTTCGTATTGTTCGGCAATACTCTGTAGCTGATTCGCGGCCAGTTTGGCGGTATGTGTCTTGATTTCCCGTAGGGATTGCCAGCCGATAAAGGCAACTAAAGAGGCGACGCCGGCGATCATATAAAAGAAGTAAGTGACAGTGACATTGGCGTAATTCATCGACTTGTCGGCAACGGCCAGTTCGCGATCTGTGATATCTATGGTGAGGCGCCGCTCAAGATCCTGTTGATCGTATCTGAGGGATTTGAGTTCATCGAAGACGTAGCGCTCTATCAGCGGTTTATCATGGATGGCGAAAGGTTGAGGCGCTTCAGGGGGATTTACTGCATCGCTCGCTTGAGTGAAGAATGAGCTCGCGAGTATCACTAAAAACAAGGCTAAAAATAGCAGGTTCGAACGTATCATAACGGGACTTGCAGATAAGTTTTTGATGCGGTAACCACTCACAATAAGATGAATTGAACGCCTAGCTTAACAAATTTTGCCTAGTTTGATCTAATTTTGCTCTAAATAACCTCTGTGATGCTTACTGTATTGGCTCGCTATGACCTGAACTCGCATCCTGCTAGAATGGCTATCCCATTCATATTTCGTCATTTGTGGTGTTATGCAGTCTAAGCGCGGCCGACTCGATCGTTATCTTTGTACCCAGTTACACACTCACCGTAAAGCGGTGCGTGAACTGTTACTCTTGGGCCGAGTTCGTGTCGATGGATTGATAGTGAAGGACATGGATAGGCAAGTGGATGAGTTTTCTCACATCCAACTCGATGGGCAAATATTACAGGCCAACACGCCAGTTTACTTGATGTTGCATAAGCCGATTGGCGTGGTGAGCGCGACTAAAGATACTCAGCATAAAACTGTGATTGATTTGCTCGATTGCGAAGCCCGTGATGAGTTACATATCGCGGGTAGGCTAGATTTAAATTCTTCGGGTTTGTTATTACTGACCAATGACAGCCGCTGGTCTGATGCACTAATGTCACCGACGCATAAGGTCGATAAAGTGTATCGTGTCACCTTAGCTAATCCATTAACTGAAGAATATATAGCCGCATTTGCCGAAGGCATGTATTTCAGCTTTGAAGAAGTAATGACTCAGCCCGCTAAATTGGTGATCATTGCTGACCATGTTGCTGAAGTGACTTTAAAGGAAGGTAAGTACCATCAAATTAAGCGGATGTTTGGCCGCTTTCGAAACCCAGTTGTTGGTCTACATAGATTATCAATAGGTGATATTGTGTTGGATGAAGCTCTGGCGTCGGGCGAAAGTCGTGTGCTGACTGCCGCAGAAGTGGCTTGCATCCGCTGTAAACCGGTAGCTTAGAGACATAGATCACTTCAATTTATCAGCCATTATTCTGCGTATTCTAAATATAAAAATGGACTTGAGAGTCAAGTGTCCCAAGCCAGTGACATGGGATTAGAGATCGGCGTGGGGGCCGAATACTTCATAGTGCATGTTTTCAGCTGAGACACCCAGAACGAGTAATTGTTGCTTGATGGCTGACATGAATCCAATAGGCCCGCAGAAATAGTAACGTGCATGGGGAAGCAGTTGGTCTGCGACTTTGCTTAATTCCATTTGTCCTTCGAAATCATAATCTGTACCTACCACATCGGTTGAACTCGGCTTGCGATACCAAACATGGCTCTTCAGATTATGATGTTGCTGGCGCTTGGTGTGAATAGCCTGTTTGAAACCATGTACATCACCTTGCTCACAGGCATGTAGCCAAGTAATAGCACTTGGATGTTGCAACTTGATCAATTGATTCAACATGCTTTTCATCGGTGTTTGACCCACTCCTGCCGAAATGAGCACTACGGGGATGTCCGCCCCAACTTCTAAGATAAAATCTCCCGCCGGCGGCATAACTGCAATTTTGTCACCGATATGCATGGTATCGTGTAGCAGATTAGACACTTGGCCACCTAATTCACGTTTCACACTGATGCGGTAGCTGTTGCCATTCGGTGCATCGGATAGGGAATATTGACGGATTTCTTCATATGCTAAATTGGGATGTTTTAGTTTTAAACTTAAATACTGACCAGGAATGAAATCTTTAACTGGCTTACCATCTTCGGGCGTCAATATGAAGGAGGTAATGACTGTGGACTCAGTCTTTTTCGCGCTAATGATAAACTGACGCTCACCTAACCAACCGCCATCTTGTTCTGCATGTGCCTGATAAATTTGAGCTTCTCGTTGAATAAAGATATCTGCTAAAAATCCATAGGCCTGCGCCCAAGCTTCTAATACTTCTTCTGTTACTGCATCACCGCCTAACTCTTTAAGGGTGGCCAATAAGTGGCTGCCGACGATCGCATATTGCTCAGGCTTGATCAGAAAGCCTGTATGTTTTTGGGCAATGCGCTCGACAGTCGAACTTAGCACCGCTAAGTTTTCAATATTTTTAGCATAAGCCGCGACGGCGTTGAACAGGGCAACAGGCTGGCCACCAGAATGCTGGTGTGCCAAGTTAAATACATCTTTTAGTTCAGGATTATGTTTGAACATACGTTCATAAAAATGGGTCGTCAGCGCAGGGCCTGCGGATTCGAGTAAGGGGATAGTGCTCTTGATAACTTGGATTGTACGGCTGTCCAACATAGAAATTCCTTAACGTGCAAATATTATGAATGTTAAATAAGTTTAAAGATCTATTTGATTTGGATCAATAGTGATGATCGCAATTCGTGCTACCGACAAGCGTGATTAAGGTCATTTGAAGTGCTTTATCAAAGCGGATATGAGATAGGGGAATGATGAATAAATATTTTATTTCAATGCATTACAGAGGGGGGAGGGAGGTTAACTGCAACAGCAAAGCTTATTGCAGTCATAGTGTGGTTTTTTGACTTAGAGTTTAAATGCACTCACTTGATTGCGCATGCTGTTGGCGAGTTTAGTTAAATTAACCACAGATTCACTTAATTCAGCCGCCGATGCGGTGGAATGTTCGGCAATATCGCTGATGGCAATAATACTGCGATTAATGCTTTCGGCAACGCTACTTTGTTCTTCGGCAGCGGTCGCAATATGAGTATTAAGTTCTGTGATGCTATCTACTGAGGAGACGATTTCTTTCAGTGCTTGGCCTGCTTGATTAGCTTTATCATTAGCATCATCTACTTGATTTATACCTATTTCCATAGCGTTAACTGCTTCTTTAACGCCTTGTTGTAGTGTGGCAATCATGGCCTCAATTTCTTGGGTAGACTTTTGGGTGCGCTGCGCAAGGGTCCGCACTTCATCCGCAACGACTGCAAAGCCGCGGCCTTGTTCTCCCGCGCGGGCCGCTTCAATGGCGGCATTTAATGCCAATAGATTGGTTTGCTCGGCAATGCTTTTTATCACATCGAGTACGCGGCCGATATTTTGGCTCTCATTAGACAGAAATCCAATGACTTGTGCCGTTTTTTGAATTTGATCAGATAATTGCGACATACTGCTAATCGATTGCATCACAATATTATTGCCATTGGCTGCATAGGTGTCGGCATCTTTGGCTGAATCTGCCGCCGCAGATGCGCTTTGGGCGACTTCTGCGACCGTTGCCGTCATCTCATTCATGGCCGTTGCAGTTTGCTCCGTTTCGGCTTGCTGCTGTTGCATACGTTTATTGGTTGCCTGCGTGAAGCTACTTAACTCATTTGCTGAACTATTAACGGTATTTGCCGCTTCGGCAATCGAATGAAGAATGCCCCGCAAGTGTTCAATAACTTGGGTGAGGCTAGTGGATATTTGTCCTAGCTCATCGTGATTAAAAGTAGTGAATTTGACGGTAAGATCTGAGTCTTGATGGATCAGCTTAAGTTTACTGAGAATGTCATTAATAGGATTCATCACGCTGCGATTGACCCAGAGCCCAATCACAATACTGATAATCATGGCGGCACAGGCTAATGCTACAAAAATAGTGATTGAAGATTGGTAAATGGCATTCACACGATCTTTTTCTTCGCCTGCCACGCGAATTTGCAGTGCAATCAGTTCAGATATTTGGTTACTGATGGGGTCTATTACTTGGTAAAGCGGCAGGATATTGGCCGATAATTGGCTTGATACATCGCCATTTAATCCTCTTAAGCGTGAGACCAGAGTGTCAATCTGTTGATTTGCGGGTGAGAACAGCACTTCGGCTTGTTTTACGAGTCGGGATTCTTCTGAGGTAAGTTCAGTGGCTAAGTATTTTTGCCAATGCTGGGTAATGGTAGATTTGGCACTGTCTAGCGCTTCAGCTGCTTGAGAGGCGGTGAAACCACCCGCGTTCGCCTTATTGACCGCATCGATAACATCGACCGCGTATTTATCAGCAATCACTTTTAAATCGTCTAGTGGCACAACTCTATCGCCATAGATACGTTCAACACCCGATTCAATTTTACCCATCATATTAATGGCGAGAAAGCCAATCGTCATTAGCATTACAAGGGGAACCAGAATGCCGATAAACATTTTTTGTTTTATTTGTAAACCGTTCATATGGATAGCCTCAGTGAACTAAAGAGTCCTTTAGGCAGAACTCTATCTATCCCTATGATGAGTCTGTAACAATAGGTATAGCAAATCTGAGGAAAGAGGGGAGAGTTACAGAAAATTTATTTTGCTTTAGATACAAAAAAACCTCGCTTGGCGAGGTTTAAATGTTGGTACAGATGAGAGGACTTGAACCTCCACGCCCTTGCGAGCACCAGCACCTGAAGCTGGCGTGTCTACCAATTCCACCACATCTGCATGGCTATTCGATATTTCATCGAATTGACAATCTTAACACTGTGAATCTTAACTTTTGAACTGCAATTTGGTACAGGTGAGAGGACTTGAACCTCCACGCCCTTGCGAGCACCAGCACCTGAAGCTGGCGTGTCTACCAATTCCACCACACCTGCACTGTATCTATCGCAGTTCTCTAACATAAGTCGCTATCGCAACCCATTTAAAGATGGTGCCCGAACCCGGAATCGAACCAGGGACACGAGGATTTTCAATCCTCTGCTCTACCGACTGAGCTATTCGGGCGACGGGCGCAATTTAAAGGCTTTTCGGGTTTTGAGTCAATAGATTTTTACTAAATAACGGAAAAAGTGACTCAGTTGGATAAGATTTACACGAAAGTGTCATTTGTGTTGGTATTGAGGATGTAAAAATAGCCAAACCACTATCCACACTGAGAACTTAGCGTTATCTATTTATGGCTTATTAGGGTCACCAAGCAAAAAATGCCCCTATTAAAGGGGCATTCTCGGTTAGTTTGATAAGATTTCATTGTTTGGGAAGTTAGCTTGCATTACCATGAGCACGTTTTGCTTCAGCTTGCTCTGACCTAATTCGCCATAAGCTTCTATCATTATCTCTAATGCCCGTTCATTTGAAGGGGTGCCAGGGTATGTTTCCATTACAGATTGTGCTCGGATTGCTGCGGCGCTCCATGCATTCATCTTGAGATAATACTCGGCAACTTGAATTGAATATTTTGCTAAGCGATTCTTCAACGCTAACATGCGTTTTTGCGCATCGGCGGCATATTTGCTGTTAGGGTAGGTTTTGATAAGACGATCAAAATCTTTGAAAGCATCTTGAGCATTTTTAGGGTCACGATCGGTTCGGTCGATATTAAGCATGTCGTGGAACATGTAATTGTCGGCTTGCATGTTCACTAAACCGCGCATATAGAACACATAGTCTACATCTGGATGAGTTGGATTAAGACGGATAAATCTGTCTATGTTCGCAATACCAGAAGCGACATCGTCCATTTTATAGTAAGCATATATCAGGTCTAACTGGACTTGAGTTTTGTGAGGTCCGAAGGGGAAGCGTGAGTCTAACGCTTCCAAAGAACGGACAGCTTTAGAGTAATTGCCAAGCTCCATAGAGGTTCTTGCCTGAGTATAAAGTACATCAGGTGACGTTTTGGCGGCAATATCGTTATCATCAGGGCTGCTGCTACAGGCTGATAACGCTAGTGAAAATAGGACTAAGGTAACGCTTTTGGAAAATTTATACATACTTGAATTCAATTCTTTTTAAGTTGTAGTTAAGAATTTTTCCATTTCACTATAAAATAGAAAACATCCGATTGTAACAGATAGCACACATTTTTTGACCCCTAAATGGGGATACGGTTCCTATGACACAAGAGATTAATCTAAAAAGCGAGATTTCGGCAACACAAACTGGACTGAGATTAGATCAGGCCCTAGCAGAGTTGTTCCCAGATTACTCGCGCACGCGCATCAAGGAATGGATCCTATCTGATGCAGTTCATGTTGACGGCGTTGTCGTTAATAAGCCCCGAGAGAAAGTTTATGAGCTGCAACAGATACTCATAGATGCCACTCTTGAAGAAGAAGTTCACGCAGCGGCACAGGCCATTGATCTGGATATCGTCTATGAAGATGACGACATTATTGTGATCAACAAGCAAGCGGGACTCGTGGTTCACCCTGGTGCAGGCAATGCCGATGGCACTTTGATGAATGCACTATTGCACCATTGTCCCGATATTGAGCATGTACCACGTGCTGGTATTGTGCACCGTCTGGACAAGGATACTACAGGTTTAATGGTTGTAGCCAAAACCGTTGAAGCGCAAACCCATTTAGTTGCCGCCTTGCAGGCCCGTGAAATCACTCGTGAATACGAAGCGATTGTGATGGGGACTATGACAGGTGGCGGTACTGTTGATGAGCCGATTGGTCGTCATCCAACGAAACGTACTCATATGGCGGTGCATCACTCAGGTAAACCTGCTGTGACGCATTATCGTGTGGCGGAAAAATTCCGTAATCACACTCGTCTAAGATTGCGCCTTGAATCGGGTCGTACTCACCAAATTCGTGTGCACATGGAATACATAGGCCACGTATTAGTGGGCGATCCTGTGTATGGTGGTCGTCCAAAACCGCCGAAATGGGCCAGCCCAGAGTTTTTTGATATTCTGAAAAACTTCAAGCGCCAAGCTCTGCACGCTGTGCGTCTTGAATTAGCGCACCCTGTGAGTTGTGAAATCATGAGCTGGCACGCGCCAATTCCTGAAGACATGGTGATTTTGACGAAAGCACTGCGTCAAGACACGGTCGAGCATCCGATCGAGTATTTGTAAGTGTTTAATCACGATTGGCCTGTTCCCGCTAATGTCAGCATCGCTATGACAAATCGTCATGGCGGTGTGAGCGTGCATCCTTATGACAGTCTGAATCTTGGACTGCATGTCGGTGATGCGCCGGAGCTGGTGATGGCTAATCGTGAATTACTCTGCAAACAATTAGCGTTAACCGCTGAGCCTGTCTGGCTCGAGCAAGTGCATGGTACTCATGTGCTTAATTTAGATGCGGGGAGCTTAGCTCCTGCTGTGGATACACAGATTGCCGATGCCAGTTACAGCCGAACGGCTAGCCAAGTTTGCGCTGTAATGACTGCCGATTGTTTACCTGTGTTGTTGTGTAATCAAGCGGGAACCGAAGTGGCTGCGGCCCATGCTGGTTGGCGTGGTTTATGTGATGGCGTGATTGAGGCCACCGCGGCGCAGTTTAGTTCACCTATGGATGAGTTGTTTGCCTACCTCGGCCCGGCTATTGGTCCACAAAAATTTGAAGTCGGTGTTGAAGTACAGCAAGCCTTTTGTACTTTACATCCGCAGTCTGCAGCGTGTTTTATTCCAAGTGGTAACAAGTATCTTGCCGATATTATTGGCTTGGCTAAATTACGCTTGAGTTTACTCGGGATAAACCATATTTATAGTGCAGATATCTGCACAGTCAGCGACACGGATTACTTCTCTTATCGTCGCGATAAGGTGACGGGACGCATGGCTTCATTGATCTGGCTTAAGTCTTAAGCTAATTCCCCTACAGTTTGTATTTATTTGCGCGTTATTCGCTTGAATTTGGCTAAATAGCCCCCATCTTTTAACTAACGAAATGTAATACCAATCCTATTTAGATCTCTCCATTAGCGGTACTGATTTTAAAGCCACTAAATTGGCAAGATGTCTTGTGGATTGGCATATCTCTACTATATGAGTGTTAGGAGGCTGTATGCGACTCGATCGTATGACCAATAAATTTCAGCTTGCCATCTCTGATGCCCAGTCACTCGCACTTGGGCGTGATCATCAGTTTATTGAACCGCTGCATTTGATGATGGCATTGTTGAACCAAGATTCAGGTTCAATCCATCCCTTATTGACCCAAGCTGGCATTCGAGTGAGTGCGCTGCGTTCGCTTTTGAGTCAAGAGCTGGAACGCTTACCTCAAGTCGAAGGTACGGGCGGCGATGTACAATTATCCCAAGGTTTAATCCGTTTATTAAACCTGTGTGATAAATTGGCGCAAAAGCGTAAAGACAAATATATCTCTAGCGAATTATTTGTATTAGCTGCGTTAGAAGGTGCCGATGCCCTTGCGCAAGCGCTGAAAAAAGCCGGCGCGACCAAAGAGTTGATGGAACAAACCATTGAACAAATGCGCGGCGGCCAAAAAGTGGATGATCCGAACGCTGAAGATCAACGCCAAGCGTTGAAGAAGTTTACTATCGATCTGACCGAGCGAGCCGAACAAGGCAAGTTAGATCCTGTGATCGGCCGTGACGATGAAATTCGCCGTACGATCCAAGTGTTACAACGTCGCAGTAAAAATAACCCTGTCCTTATCGGTGAACCGGGTGTGGGTAAAACGGCGATTGTTGAAGGACTTGCCCAGCGTATCGTTAATGGTGAAGTCCCTGAGGGGATTAAAAATAAGCGTGTCTTATCCCTCGATATGGGCTCATTGATTGCGGGCGCTAAATATCGCGGTGAGTTCGAAGAGCGTTTAAAAGCGGTACTTAATGAGCTGGCGCAGGAAGAAGGTCAAGTGATCCTCTTCATCGACGAACTGCATACTATGGTCGGCGCCGGTAAAGGTGAGGGCGCAATGGATGCGGGTAACATGCTTAAACCTGCGTTAGCGCGTGGTGACTTGCACTGTGTGGGCGCGACCACGCTTGATGAGTATCGTCAGTATATTGAAAAAGATGCGGCGCTTGAACGTCGTTTCCAAAAAGTGCTGGTGGATGAGCCAAGCGTTGAAGACACCATCGCCATTTTGCGTGGACTGAAAGAACGTTACGAGCTGCATCACCATGTGGAAATTACCGATCCGGCGATTGTGGCGGCGGCGACCATGTCGCACCGTTATGTGTCGGACCGTAAGTTACCCGATAAAGCGATCGATTTGATCGATGAAGCGGCATCGAGCATCCGCATGCAAATGGACTCAAAACCTGAGTCACTCGACAGGCTCGAACGTCGTGCTATCCAGCTCAAACTGGAGGAGCAAGCGTTAGCCAAAGAAAATGATGAGGCGAGTCGTCGCAGGCTTGACCATCTGCAAGAGGAATTACGTGACGTTGAAGCGAAAGCTTCAGAGTTGAACGAAATCTGGCGTACTGAAAAAGCCGCATTAGCGGGCACTCAGCACATAAAAGCCGATCTCGAACAGGCTCGAATGGACTTAGAAGTGGCGCGTCGTGCGGGTGATTTAACTCGGATGTCTGAGCTGCAATACGGTCGTATTCCTGAGCTTGAAAAACAGCTCGATTTGGCATCGCAAGCCGAAATGCAGGACATGACGTTATTGCGTAACAAGGTTACTGAGTTCGAAATCGCCGAAGTACTGTCGAAAGCGACGGGAATACCCGTATCGAAAATGCTGGAAGGCGAGCGCGAAAAATTACTGCAAATGGAAGTGGCGCTGCACGAGCGTGTGATCGGCCAAAACGAAGCCGTCGATGCGGTCGCGAATGCGATTCGTCGTAGCCGCGCGGGTCTGGCGGATCCAAATCGCCCGATTGGCTCGTTCCTGTTCTTAGGCCCAACAGGTGTAGGTAAAACTGAGCTGTGTAAATCACTGGCGAGGTTCTTATTTGATACCGAATCGGCTTTAGTGCGCATTGATATGTCTGAGTTTATGGAGAAACACTCAGTATCGCGTTTAGTGGGTGCGCCTCCAGGATACGTAGGTTATGAAGAGGGCGGTTACTTAACGGAAGCCGTTCGTCGTAAACCTTATTCGGTGATATTGCTCGACGAAGTCGAGAAAGCGCATCCCGATGTGTTTAACATTTTACTGCAAGTGCTTGATGATGGACGCTTAACCGATGGTCAAGGTCGTACTGTCGATTTTAGAAATACAGTGATCATCATGACCTCGAACTTAGGCTCCGACATTATCCAAGAAGGATTTGGTCAAGTGACCTATGCAGAGATGAAAGCGGCGGTAATGAATGTCGTCACTCACAGTTTCAGACCCGAGTTCTTAAACCGTATCGATGAATCTGTGGTGTTCCATCCATTGGATGCTGCCAATATCAAACGTATTGCTTCGATACAAATTGCTTCCTTACGCCAACGTTTGGCTGAAAAGGACTATACATTGGAGATCACCGACGACGCATTATCATTGATTGCGGAAATTGGTTTCGATCCTGTGTATGGTGCAAGACCGTTGAAACGGGCATTGCAGCAAGAAGTCGAAAACCCGCTGGCGCAGAAATTACTGCGTGGTGACTTGTTACCGGGTAAACCGATCAAGGTCAGCTGTGCGGGTGGCGAGTTAGTGTTCGAGCAATAACTAGTAGCTAGTAACTTAGTGTGTTGTTTGAATGCGATACGTTAATCGCAAGCTTGAAGTTGGATATGTTTAAATAGGCGAACTGAAATAAGCGTTCTTGAATGAACGAGCTTGAAATAAACTATCTTGCAATAAGAGATAGCGCTGTTTTAGTCAGTATCGCTCCCGCTTCAAGCACTAAAATGAAAGGAGCCGAGTTTTTAACTCGGCTCCTTTTTTATTGCATCAGCTTAATCGTTGTTCATTAATGTAGTGGCATAGTAAATTTGGCTACTTCTTATCACAGAAGAGTTTGATTCTTTCCTGCTGCTGGGCAATCGAGGCTTGGCGATCTTCTTCAGTCATAGCGACAGATTCACCTGAATCGGAAGTTTGGCGGATAAGCTTAGTATGCGTTGTGAGTATTTCTAAATTGTGTTTTGCACTCTCACAAATGGATTTAGCCTGTTTGGTGTCTTTTTCTTTAATCAGCGCCGCTGACTTTTCTAATTCATTGGCTTCAGAAGTGGCTTCCGCTTTCTTTACCGGTGCGATAAAACCCACTTTCGCCTGCTCTAAATCTTCACTGTAGAGCTTTTCTGCTTTGATGTTTTCTTGTTGCGGGGCTTGTTGGCTGTAATGCGTCACCCCATTTTCGTCGACCCAAGTATAGATAACGCCCGCAGAAACGGGGCCAATGAAAAGGCCGAGCCAGAGCCATCGATACAGTATTATTCTGAACATGTTCACTTTTAACATCGAAATTATCCCTAACTGGTCTCTCATCGACATGATAATAAAATATGTTATCTTGAAAGCTAACTTCTCTTCACTGAACTAGCGTAATAAGTGTATGCAAAATTCTTCAAATCAAACAGTAAAGAATAAAGGTATCTATTTACTGCCTAATCTTTTTACGACAGCAGGATTGTTTTCTGGCTTTTATGCTGTGATTGCTTCCATGAATGCTAACTTTGAAGCTGCTTCAATAGCCATTTTTATAGCCATGATCTGTGATGGTCTCGATGGTCGAGTGGCAAGACTGACTAATACCCAAAGTGATTTTGGTGCCGAATACGACAGTATGGCGGATATGGTGTCCTTCGGAATGGCGCCAGCACTACTCGCCTACAATTGGGCATTAGCCGACTTAGGTAAAATTGGTTGGTTGGCGGCATTTATTTATTGTGCAGGTGCGGCACTCAGGCTCGCTCGATTTAATACGCAAGTTGGCGTTGCCGATAAGCGTTATTTTCAAGGTCTCGCTAGTCCGGCCGCTGCAGCTGTTATTGCTGGCAGCATTTGGCTTGGTAATCAATACAGTCTCGATGGAAAAAATATCAGTTGGATTGCAGCCCTTGTGACTGCGGCAACTGGTCTATTGATGGTCAGTAATTTTCGCTATCACTCTTTTAAAGAAATTGACTGGCGTGGCAAGGTTAACTTTATCGTGATCTTACTGGTCGTAGGTGTATTTGTGGTGGTGTCAGTTCAACCTGCATTGATCTTATGCGTCGGTTTTTACTTATATGCGATTTCAGGTCCGATCATTACGATTCGAACTGTGAGAAAACTTAAAGTCGCTCATATTGTCGGTGATGATACGGTGACGAATGTCGAGATCAATTCCTCAACCCAAGCTGCAGCACAAATACAAAGCGCTACAAATATCGAAAAAGAGAAATAAGAAGAGCATAAATCTTAGGGCTCGTGCTTTTGATCAGTGCTTATCATTAGCTAGGTGCAAACAAGAGTAAGACATCACACTGGGCATAACGCTTTTAGAGGTTTACTGATAGATATAGCGAAAATAGCTATCAACTTCTGTTTATGCCCATTCAATCTATTAAAACTCCAGCAATAGGCTATTCCTTCTGCCAAACTTATCAACCCAAACAGCGATATTGCTCAGTATTGCAGTATATTTCTGCAGTTTGGTGGTTATTTATTCGCTTGGCGGAGATTGTTAAAAAAGCCCTTGCACAAAAAGTTTCACTGCCTATAATGCGCATCCACTGACACGGCAGACAGCGAAAGCGTGCTGACGAGTTAGGTTGAATTCAGTAGCTTTTAAGCACTTAATTCAAGCGCAGCAAGAAGTTGTTAAATACTCCTTGACGCGAAACGGGAAATGCGTAAAATGCACGACCCTGAGCTGATGAAGCATCAGCACGACCCGCCGGCAACGGTATGTGGTCAACGCTCTTTAACAAGATAAAACAAGAAATCTGTGTGGACACTCACAGGTGTTGAGTTAATCGAAACTGCTTAACCTTCGGGTTGGCAGTCAAAAATTTAAATCAATGTAACAATGAGTGTTCATAGTAATATGTACAGTTTGTTTCAGCCCTTCTTTTATAAGGAGTGCGAGAAACAAAAAATCAGAATTCATTGAGCCGCTGAAGTCGCAAGACGGAAGCAACAAAACTTTAATTGAAGAGTTTGATCATGGCTCAGATTGAACGCTGGCGGCAGGCCTAACACATGCAAGTCGAGCGGCAGCGCAAGGGAGTTTACTCCTGAGGCGGCGAGCGGCGGACGGGTGAGTAATGCCTAGGGATCTGCCCAGTCGAGGGGGATAACAGTTGGAAACGACTGCTAATACCGCATA
>NZ_JAKKSJ010000111.1:0-609 GCF_025653365.1 Shewanella sp. SW32
AAACCACCGCCTCTGGCGGTGGTGATTGTTCCTTGAGGCTATAGCCTGAATTACGCCCATGCTAAAAGAGACTTCTTATTCACCACAAGTAAGAGGAAACGAAAAGCATGGGCGATTATAGAAGTTCATCACATGTTTATTGGCGTTGCAAATATCATATTGTTTGGACTCCGAAGTACCGTTTTAAAATATTAAAAGGAAACCTTGGTAAGGAGTTATACAGGTCAATTTATATCCTTTGCAATATGAAGGGTTGTGAGGTTTTAGAATTAAACGTTCAGATAGACCACGTTCACTTGGTAGTCATAATCCCGCCGAAGCTGTCAGTATCAACGCTGATGGGAGTATTGAAAGGAAGAAGTGCGATAAGGCTATTCAATAAATTCCCTCATGTACGTAAAAAGCTATGGGGCAATAGCTTTTGGGCCAGAGGTTATTTTGTAGATACAGTAGGTGTTAATGAAGAAATCATTAGACGATATGTGCGCCATCAAGATAAACAAGATCAGGAACATGAGGCTCAATTGTCGTTGCAGATGATGTAGTTTTTGGAATAGCCCCTTCCAGGGGCAAGTCAAAGCCGCCTTCTAAGAAGGCGGATTCTTTACT
>NZ_JAKKSJ010000112.1:0-607 GCF_025653365.1 Shewanella sp. SW32
ACCACATACCATGTTTTTAAGTGAACCATCACTCTGGGCACAAAGCATTTTTCAGCGCACCACATACCATGTTTTTAAGTGAACCATCACTCTGGGCACAAAGCATTTTTCAGCGCGCACAATTAGGGGATGTACGAAGGACCAAACGGCTTGTACAGTTGGCGGCTCAACTTGCAGCTCATACAGGACAATCTATCGTGCAATCCCTTTCATCCAGTGCAGACATTGAAGCCGCTTATCGCTTTGTCCGTAACGAGCATATCAGTCCGGCAGCGATTGCTGAGGCAGGTTTTGCTGCCACAGTGCAGGCCTGCGGATCATTTGACTGCCTGCTGGCACTGGAAGACACCACGTCATTGGAATTCACCCATCAAAGTGTCGCTGCAGAACTTGGACACACCACTGCCCACAAACACTCCAGTGGACTGGAAGCGCACACGGTTTTATTGTTTGCCCCCAAGGCGCAGCAAGTCGTTGGACTGATTGAGCAGCATCGCTGGGCACGCGACCGCGAAGCCTATGGCCAGAAAAAACAACGTGCCAAACGTGATTATGAACAGAAAGAAAGTTACAAATGGCAACGGGCTTCAGCAGCGATGGCGACTCG
>NZ_JAKKSJ010000113.1:0-604 GCF_025653365.1 Shewanella sp. SW32
CGGTTGATTTCTTTTCCTAAGGGTACTTAGATGTTTCAGTTCCCCTCGTTCGCCTCGCAACACTATGTATTCATGTTGCGATAACAGCTTATGCTGCTGGGTTCCCCCATTCGGACATCGTTAGCTCAAATGCTTGTTACTAGCTCGCCAACGCTTTTCGCAAGTTACTACGTCCTTCATCGCCTCTGACTGCCAAGGCATCCACCGTATACGCTTAGTCGCTTAACCATACAACCCAAATGAGTTTCAYTCATCTGCGCCGCATTGCGACCAGCTTGGTTTTACTTGTCTCACTTCTGACCAAAGAAGTGGACGCGCCTTAGACGTAAACTATTCAATAAAGAATAATTTACTRTTGAATATTCAAGACACTTAATAAAGTGTTTGAGAACTCATGTTCAATGCTTGCGCATTAAACGTTTTGTAATTAATTACATGACAGACTCATGCAATTAAATACTATCAGCTTTCCAAATTGTTAAAGAGCGGGCTTAAAAAAGCCAAAGATAATTTTTAAGTTTATCTTTGGCATCTCTATCCATAGTGCATATGCCTTATTACTTTGCAATAAAGTCAGAATAAGGTGTAAATGGTGGAGCTATGC